>CAMLGP010000152.1 GCA_946479535.1 uncultured Bacteroidota bacterium | reverse complement strand
TCCTGCGATTTGAATACAGGAAAACTAACTGATTTAAAAACATTATATACCTAACCAGAATGATACTCAATACCATTAGCCGCCACTCCAAATTTGTTGCCTATTGCTTCCTGTTGTTATTCATTAGCAATTTTGCATGGGCAGGAAGTGTAAGTACAATAAACAGAGATAGATCCTGGATGATGTATGGAGGAGGTGATCATAGGTATGCTGGTGAGTTGATTAATAGAGTAGATAGGCCAGTAAAAGAGAATCATATAAAAGCGACTTCTACTGTTCCAAAGAATAAGAAGCCGGTGTTTAAGATCGGAATTAGAAATAATGAAGTCAATAAAGATTATATCGGTGGACCCTCTCAACCGGAGATGGCAGCTTTTCAATCCGTAAATGCAAATAATGTTGTTGATCTTTTTTCAGGCGATTTTTCTTACAACATTCCTTTAATGGATATTGGCGGTTATCCCATTGGCTTATCATACCGGGGTGGAATTACTATGGATCAGGAAGCCAGCTGGGTGGGATTGGGATGGAATGTAAATCCTGGAACGATTACGCGTAATCTTCGCGGATTGCCTGATGACTTCAATGGCAAATCTGATTCTATCAAGAAGGTTACCACTATAAAAGAAAATAAAACAATTGGAGTTACTGCAGGAGGTGATGTTGAAATTGTTGGTGCGCCTATCAGTGTGGGTGCAAGTCTTGGTGTATTTCACAATAACTACAAAGGTTGGGGCATTGAGAACTCTGTTAATGCTTCTATTAATTCTGGAACAGGAGCCAAAGGGCCTTTGTCTGGAGGATTGTCAATAACAAATAACTCACAGGAGGGACTAACAATAGCCCCGTCCCTATCGTTGAAATTTGGACAGTATGATGCAGAAGAAAAAGGAACTTATGGAACCTTCACAACGTCTCTGCCGTATAATTCGAGATCAGGGATTAAATCTCTTCAAATGTCTGTTGGGGTAACCCAATTCAAAAACGACCTTAAAAACCAGAATAATAACAGATCAGCCAGCCAGACCTTTTCGAGTGGAATAAGCTTTGCTTCGCCAACCTTCACGCCATCTATTACAATGCCGTTTACAAGCACCCAATTTTCTTTTACTGGGAAAATTGGAGCAGAGATTAACGCATTTCACCCTGATTTCTATATTAGTGGATATGTCTCTAAGCAGGGGATAAAACCACAAGACAGCATGTTGGCACTTCCATCGTTCGGATATTTATATTATCAGGAAGGTGCAAAGAACAGATCATCATTGTTGGATTTTAACCGGGAAAAAGAAATACCCTACAGAGAGAAACCAGCTATGCCACATATTGCTGTGCCAATGTATACCTATGATGCTTTTTCAATAACAGGCGAAGGAACAGGTGGCATGTTCCGTGCCTATCGCGGCGACATAGGGTTTGTTTATGATCATTTTATTCGTACCAAAGATGCTTCTAACAGAGTCAGCGTTGATTTAGGCACCGGAAACCTTGTTCATGGCGGAATAGATCTTAATATCAACCGGGCCTTTACTCAAAATGGTCCCTGGCTTGGAGATAACACACTAAAGAATATCATCGATTTCAGAAGTAATAAGGATTCGTTTGAAGCAGTCTATTTCCGTAACCCGGGTGAGAAAGCCATTAATTCAAGGAGTTTCTACAACGCAATTGGTGGAGACGATGTGGTCACCGTTGGTTTGTTCCAGGCAGGAAACAGCAGTTCAAGCATACAGGCAACCAATTATCTTTTACGATATAAAAATAAACGGCTGGTTGGTCAATCGCTACTGACTCCACAGAATACAATAAGGACTCAACGTGATAAAAGGACACAGGTCATATCCTATCTCAATGCCAAAGAAGCAGATGCTGTGGGCCTGTCAAAATACATTGAAAACTATACCATCAACCAGTTCACGCCTGATAACTGTAGTATCAGTGGCTGGGAAAATCTGGAGGGAACAGGTACGGGATTGCCTGCGGAATATTATAAACAATTGAATTTTGGTGGTACACCTGATCTTAGGCAGGATGCAACTGTCAATTTCGATTGGGGTAAGGGTGCTCCTTATACCGGCATGCCTTCTGACAGATTTTCAATTCGCCGTGTTGGCCGATTGAAAGCTCCATCAACAGGAACCTATAATATCAAAACGGATAGCGATGACGGAATTCGTGTATGGCTTAACGATTCTTTGATCATCAATCAGTGGGATGACCATGCGCACATGATCAATACCAGCATTGTTAACCTGGTGGAAGGGGAATTTTATACCATTAAAATGGAATACTATGAAAACAAGGGGAAGGCAGTGACAAGACTGCTTTGGTCCACACCCACTAATGCAACCGTTGTGCCGATCCCTCAACAATATTTATTTCCTCCAGCCAAAACCGAATTTACCGTTAGTCCTTATCTCATTAAAGAAAAAAGGATCAACAGTTTCAGGAAAGAAACGCATATGTCAGAGATTGATATCCTGAATCCTGATGGCAGAAGATATATCTACGGAATTCCAGTTTATAATTTGAAACAGAGAGAATCAACTTTCTCTGTTCAAAATAGCCGGGGTAATGCGCAAACCAGCCTGGTAGGGTATAATAATGGAGTTGACAATACAGTTAATAATCACAATGGAAAGGACTGGTATTACAATAGCGAGATAACTCCAGCTTATGCTCATTCCTTCCTTCTTACCGCAATACTGTCTGAAGATTATGTGGATGTCACCGGTAACGGGATATCTAATGATGATCTTGGTGATGCAGTCAAGTTCAATTATTCAAAGGTTAGCGGTATTGCCAACCCTTACCGCTGGAGGGCGCCATACATTCAGGACAGTGTTACTTATAATGAGGGCCTTAAAACGGAAACCAGAGATGATAAGGGGAGTTATGTGTATGGTGAAAAGGAATTATGGTATCTCCATTCAATTCAATCCAAGACCATGATTGCCACCTTTACCGTTGAAAACAGGCTGGATCAGCTGCCTATTGATGAAGGAGGACATAAGTATAATGATAATTCTGCAAAAAGGCTTAAGGAGATAAACCTTTACAGTCTAGCTGATTTTATAAAAAAAGGAACGGCTGCAACTCCAATCAAGACTGCTCATTTTGAATATACCTATCAGCTTTGTCCGGGTGTTAACAAGCCTGCCAATGATAGTGGCAAGCTAACGCTGAAAATGGTATGGTTCAGCTATAACGGCAATGAAAAAGGAAAACAGAACCCTTACGTATTCAGTTACAATAGCAAAAATCCGAGTTATAATCTAAAGTCGAGTGATCGCTGGGGATCTTATAAAGATCCACTTCAGAATCCGGGCTCAACAACGGGTAATTTGATTACCAATGCAGAATATCCATATTCTATTCAGGATAGTACTGGTGCGGCCAATAATGCAGGAGCCTGGGCGCTTGATTCAATATATCTCCCTTCTGGCGGATCTCTTAAGGTAATATATGAGAGTGATGATTATGGATATGTACAGAACAGGACGGCTATGCAGTTATTTAAACTGGTGGGATTGTCATCGGTCCCGGATGCAGCTACATACTCCAACCAGCTCTATACCAGTTCAGGCGACAATCTTTATGCATATATCGCAGTTCCGCAAGCTGTTTCAAATAAGGCAGATGTATACCAGAAATATTTAAAAGGACAACAGAAATTATTCTTCAAACTGTTTGTTAGGATGCCAGGTGATCAATTTGGAGGCGGTTCTGAATATGTTTCCTGTTATGCAGACCTTGATGGGGGCAATTATGGAATGCTGAGTTCAAATATTATCTGGGTTAAATTAAGTGGCATTTCGCTGAAAGGGGATGAGGCAGGATCCTATAGCCCACTGGCAAAAGCCGGTATACAATTTCTTCGGCTAAATCTTCCTTCAAAGGCGTATCCCGGCTCCGAAACTGCGGATAATCTTGATTTGGCGGATGGGGTAAAAATGATTTTTACCATGGCTGATAATATAAGGAATGCTTTCTCTTCTTTCGATGCGATAGCACGCAGGAATGAAAATAAATGGTGCTCAGTCATCGATACCAGTAGAACCTATATCCGACTAAATAACCCGTATTTCAAAAAATACGGAGGTGGTTACCGGGTCAAGAAAGTGATCATGTACGACAAATGGGATAAAATGACTGGCCAACGCGCTGCCATGTACGGTAGGGAGTATACTTATCTCACGCAAAAAATGATCAATGGTGTTAACCAAACAATTAGCAGCGGCGTAGCCAGTTATGAGCCCGGTATAGGTTCCGAGGAAAATCCCTTCCGGCAACCAATTGAATATGTTGAAAAAATAGCACCGTTGGGCCCGGTAACTCTTGGCTATTCTGAAGAGCCTTTAGGTGAATCACTTTTCCCTTCCGCCAGTGTTGGATATAGCAAGGTAAAAGTTCGAACCATAAACTATAAGAATGTAAAATCAGCCAATGGTTTTTCCGAGACATCCTTTTATACGACCTATGATTTCCCGGTTTATACAGACAGAACCATGCTTGATAATGATACCAAAAAAAGATATAAGCCAGCGCTGGCTAATTTCCTTCGTATCAATGCAAAGCATTATGTAACTCTTTCACAGGGCTTTAAAATTGAGCTGAATGATATGAACGGCAAGCCGAGGTCTGAAGCTTCTTTCTCAGAAACCGATCCCTTAACACCGTTGATCTATACAGAAAATATTTATAAGGTGGCTGATCAAAAAATGGAATTCAAACAGCTTGATAATACAGTCAGCGTGATAAGCCCAGCAGGAGTCATAGATACGGCCGCGATTATTGGCAAGGATGTAGAATTGATGATGGATATGCGGGAGCAGGTTTCCATTAGCAACGGAAACAATGTGAACCTTAATGCAGATATGTTCTCTATTCCCTTCCTTCCTCCCTTCCTGGTTATTCCTTCCTTCCTTAATCTGGCCCAGCGTGAAGAAACGCAGTTCAGGTCCACCGCCACGCTTAAGGTAATTCAGCGTTACGGTATAGTGGACAGTGTTATTTCAATTGACAAGGGAAGCAAGGTCTCAACAAAAGATCTGCTTTATGACAGCGAGACTGGAGAAGTGGTGCTGAGCAGGACCCAAAATGAATTCAACGATCCGATATATACTTTTAAATATCCATCCCATTGGGCCTATGATGGAATGGGGATGGCCTATAAAAATATCGATGTAGCATTCAGTCATGTTCAAATCAGGGATGGAAAGATCATTTCCGGCCTTCCTGCTCCAGATAGTGTGTTTTTAAGCAGTGGAGATGAAATACTGGTTGCAGGAAAACAGGCAGTAGGATCTCAATTACCCAATTGTACTGTTCCATTTGCCACATTCCCCGGAGCCACGCGTGCCTGGGCCATTGATTCAAGTATAATAAGAGGCGGAGCAAAATACTTTTATATTATCAATAGGGATGGAACGCCCTATACCGGATTTGATGTAAATATCAAAATTGTACGGTCTGGACGTCGAAACGTTGCTGCCACTGTGGGTAATATCAGTATGTTACAAAATCCGATGGTGAAGAATGTAAATACCCAGCAATACGAACTTGTACTAAATACAAATTCTAAAGTTATTGAAGCCACTGCGGCTGAGTTCAGGCAAAACTGGGTTACTGCAAATCCTATCTGCAGCACTAAAGTGAAAACCTGCCCCGCTGGATACAACCTCAACCCCAACAATCCCAATTATTGTATCAGGGATTCAATAATGCCGGCAACCGTACTTGATACTATTGACATTTGCCTGGCCAATTATCAGGATGTAAATTATAGCGCCTGTGGAAGCTTTATCTATAACTGGACACAAACCTCCTGCAGTCCCATAACCAACAATAATCTCTGGGTGAATGTTCAGGGCTTTACCGGAGGTGCATGTGATCCAACTTCCAGTTGTATTCTTTCAGGAGGCGGTGGGGGAGGTCAATCGAGAATGATGGCTCCGCAAGAAGAACCTTCGAATCTCAAGAAGAAGAAAAAAGGTCTTTTAACTCCAGTTGAAATAAATCCTGTTGCTCCCGACAGTACTACGGCAAGCAGGCCAATGACATCATCTTTGATTCAACCCTTAAAGACCCAAAGCAATAAAATCATACCTGTTGATCAGTCGCAAACCCATACTGAAGCTGCATTTCTCTTTCAGCCGCAGGTATTTCCAACCGGTAACGATAGCCTCATAGGACCATTGAACCGGTCTGGTATCTGGCCTTGTCAGCCTCCAGGCACGCAGGCTTATCAGCCACAGGGCGTGTATACCGGATATACTGATACTTTATACATTCCGGCAACTAAGGCTTATTATATTGGAATGGCTGCTGATAACAGGATAAATGTGTATATAGACGGCGTGTTATTCAAACATCTGGATGATTTTGCATCGCTAAGAAATTTCGAACGTTGGCATATATTTCCAGATTCGCTTTCAGCTGGTATACACACCATTCGAATTGAGGGTTACAATGAAGTAAGCGCATCAAGTTTCAATCCTGCCCTGTTTGGAGTGGAAGTATACAATAACACCGAACAGGAATTAAGAAATGCCCGCTGTTATTATGTTTGCGCTAATCCCCTTAATCTGATCTTCTCTACAAGGGATGCCGTTGGTAAACAATTCTATGTATATGGCTGCCCGGCAGGATTTACATCCAATGGCTCAAATTGTATAAGGCGAGATTCTGTGCCCAGCAATTCAGGTATGGCAAATGTGAACTCCAACAATTATGTTGACGGAAGGCTGGG
>CAMLGP010000151.1 GCA_946479535.1 uncultured Bacteroidota bacterium | reverse complement strand
GCATCCGCAAGGAAGAGAAACAGTTCATCTCTTTTGCAGAAGAGCTGGAATATCTTCAACTGTATCTTGAAATTGAAAAGGTGAGATTTGGCTACCGGTTAAAAACAGCCACGGATGTAACACCTGAGGCACTTACCTGGAAAATGCCCTCCCTGCTGTTGCAAACCTTAATGGAAAACGCCATCAAATTTGGACTTTATGGAACTACCGGGGAAGTACTGATCAGCCTCCAGGCAAAAGTAGCTGATAACTACCTGGTAGTATCCATTGAAAATCCTTATGACCCTGATATGCAAACGCCCAAAGGAACCGGCTTTGGATTGAAATCAGTAAGAAGAAGACTTTATTTATTGTTTGGCAGAAATGACCTGCTGGAAATTGATCAGAAGCCAAATTCATTTGTTGTAATTTTCAGGGTTCCATCTGAAGAAAAAACAGCCTTTTGAAATTGGGTAAATTAGAAATTCAATTTCCCAATTTCTCAATTTCAAGATTTCAAAATAACTTTTATCATGAGCAAAGTAATCATAATAGACGACGAACCCCTGGCAAGATCCATCGTTAAAGAATACCTGAATAAACACACAGAGATGGAGCTGATACAGGAATGTAATGACGGTTTTGAAGGATTAAAAGCAATCCAGCAGCATGAACCTGACCTGATCTTCCTGGATATCCAGATGCCAAAGATCAACGGTTTTGAAATGCTGGAACTGGTAGACCAGCCGCCAGCCGTGATCTTTACTACTGCATTTGATGAATATGCCATCCGCGCTTTTGAAGCACATGCCATTGACTATCTCCTGAAACCGTTTAACCAGGAAAGATTTGATAAAGCTGTTAGCAAATGGAAAGATCAGAAAAATGCTGCCACTGAAAAGAAAACGGAGGAATTGCTGGAAACCGCTTCCCTCTCCCCTTCTCAAAGCCAGCGCATAGTAGTTAAGAATGGCAGCAAGATCAAGATCATCCCCGTACAGGATGTGTTCTATCTTGAAGCCGCAGATGATTATGTAAAGATCCACACAGCGGAAGGCTATTTTCTAAAAAATAAAACGATGAATCATTTTGAGGAAGTGCTGGACAAACAGCATTTTGTTCGCTCACATCGCTCCTATATCGTTAATGTGCAACAGATCACCCGCATTGATCCTTATGAAAAAGATAACCATGTAGCTATCCTGCGTTCCGGTATTAAAGTTCCTGTGAGCCGCGGTGGTTATGGCAAACTGAAAGCCGTATTGGGATTATAAGGAAGGATCACCTGACCAGTAGCACAGTTCCTTTTCTTTCAAAGACCTGGCTGGCCTCACATTCCAGTTCTGCGATATAAACGTATACACCGGTATCTGCATCAACTCCTTTATTCTTTCCATTCCAGGTGCCTGAAATATCATTGGGATAAAAATTCTTCTTTTCAAATATGATCTCTCCCCAGCGATTATAGATCCGGAATGATCTAATTATCCGCACACCTGAACCTCCAATGCCAAACACCTCATTCTTTCCATCACTGTTTGGACTGAACGTATTGGGGATATAAATATTCACACCCGTACAGATCGCATTAATATGCACCGTATCTTTTGCCGTACAATTGTAGGCATTGGATACTGTAACAATATAATCCATGGATTTATAGGGACGGCTCACGGGCGCTGCACAGGATGTACAGCTCAGGAATTCTGCAGGTGTCCAGTTATAACGCACCACATCCGGACTGGTGGTTATTGACAAAACATTTTCTGCACCAAAAGTGGTTTCTTTATCGGGCCCTGCATTTACGGCAGGATTGGGTCTTACGGTTACGTTGATAGTGGCAGTATCACTGTAGCATTTGTATTTATCATACCCTACCAGTGTATAAGCCGTACTGATATCCGGCCTGGCAACAGGATTGGGTAATTGCAATCCACTTAAACCAGCCGTATTATTGATCCATAAATAAGAATCTGCACCACTGGCCTGCAGTTGAGCACCGCTGCCTTTACAGATATTGACGGCAGTAACTGCCGTCATAGTAATAGGCGCAGCCACATTTACTGTAACTGATCCTTCCCCAACGCAACCAATGGCATCTTTTCCTTTCACGGTATAAATGGTATTGGCGGCAGGAAATGCAAGTGGGTCCGGAATATTTGTGGCGCTTAATCCGGTTGCCGGGGACCATTCATAGCTGACTGCACCCGTAGCATTCAATTGAACAGGGGTGGTTTTACAAACCAGCGGAGCTAATGGAATTAAGGCAATAGTGGGTGCAGGATTGATCACGATCTTATTGGGAGAATTCATTGCGGCCTGGCAACCGTTAATATCCTTCACCAGGAGCACAGGTGTATAGGTACCTGCTGCTGTATAAACGTGTGTGGCAAAGCTGTCAATTGTATTAATGACCTGGCCATTACCAAAATCCCAGGTATAGCTGGTTACATTTCCATGCAAGGGAGCATTCAGTGTGAAGGATTGTCCAATACATCCATCCAGGTCATTGGCATGAATGAAGCCTTCAGGCCGCGATACGATCAGGCTGTCTTTATAAGTGCCGGTAAGTCCATTGTATCCATACACATACAGCGTAACAATATACTTGCCTGGATTAGTATAGATATGACTGGGGTAATTCTGATTCTCCAGTGTGAACCCATCGCCAAAATCCCATACCACGCGGGTATAATTGGATGAGGTATTGGTAAAACGTGCCAGCATGGGTGCGCATTTTCCATAATCACCCACAAATGATGCATTTTGGGTGAACCCACTATTGAAGTTCTTTACCGTAATGGCCTGGTAGGCGGTGTCTTTACAACCTGTGGCCTGGTTCTCTGCAATTAGCCTTACGCTATACTCCCCAGGAACAGTATAGGTATATACAGGAGTATAATCATTGGAGGTTACTCCATTTCCAAAATCCCATTTCCAGGTTGTAGTAAAGCTGTTATACGTATTGCTATTGTTATAAAATGTAACAGTGGTGTTCAGTTGAACAGTTGTACCAGCAGAGGGATAAAATGCCGCTTTAGGACCCGCCACCTGCACATAATGATAGGTAGAAGAATTGGATGTACAACCTCCCGCATCCGTTACTTTCAGGGTAACAAAATAATAGCCCGGGTTAGCATAAGTATGTTCCATCAATCCTCCGTGCTGAACCGTTTGCGTTGTATTATCGCCAAAATTCCATTGCCAGGATACTATCGGATCACCGGCAACTGATTGGGAAGTATCCCGTACTGCAACCGGCGATTTAAAACAGACATTATCGGTAACTACTTCAAAGCCGGGCTTTACTCCTTTTATTTTTAGCGGAACGTAATTAGTGGTATCATAGCAATTGAAGTAATTGGAGCCAATAATAGCACGTACCTGCCCATCCCTCACTTCATAAGCACTCATGGAACCGCTCACATTGGTTGTCCAGACGGAGGGAACATTATACGTTCCTGCAAAGCTGGACCCATCCTCATTCTCCCATCGTGTAAAATAATAACTGCCACCAAAGGATATGGGAGGACGTGGGTTGGCTATAAGTCCCGTTACCTGGTATTGAAGACTGGTATTCACACAGGATTCCCGCTTGTCAAATGTCAATATGGGCTGCTGTTTCAATAATACATAAACAGTTATTGAATCTTTTACAGTGCACGAACCGTTAGTCACACTGAGTACAACATTATATTTTCCTGTTTGGGTATAACCATGTTTGAATGTTGCGGGATGATTGGCTGCAGTATAAGAATCAGTAGTGCCATCACCAAAATCCCATTTCCACGTATCGCCCATTGTTGAACCGTCAGTAAAACTCACCTCACCCCGGTTACCATTGCAGGTATTGGTGGCTGCAATGATCTTTGCAAAGGGTGGAGATACTTTTATCACCGCAATTTTTATAATGGTATCATTACACATACCATTATAAGCAATGAGCCGCACCGTAAAATCTCCCGCCTGGTAATACTGGTGAATGGGATTGGGTACTATTGGTCCGGTATTATCACCAAAATCCCACAGATAGGATTGCGCATAGCCGGTAGAAGTATTTATGAATGCAACAGGCGTATTGCCGCAGACTACCGACTGTACATTAAAATTGGCGGTTGGCTTTTCACGTACCCTGATATTACTATAGGAAACAGTACCCCGGCAGCCATTTTGTGTAACATAGGTAAGCTGAATTACATACACACCGGGATGATCAAATAAATGTTCCGGGTTCGCTTCCGTAGAGGTACCCCCGTCCCCGAAATTCCAGGAATAACTGGTAATAGTTTCGGTTGACCGGGCATAAAACTTTGCCGTTAATGAACCGCAAGCTTCAGTTATAAAGGGCGCATCCAGCCACACACCTACCAATGGCCTGCTAACCGAAACGTATTTTGAATAACTGGATGAACATCCATCTGCATTCTTCACGCGCAGTAAAACTGTATAAACGCCATCCTGGGGATACGCAAATGTATGTTCCTGTTGATCATTCCACCAGGTCTGGTTCCCTGCATGGTAATATTCCCAGTACCATTCAGTAGAACCAGCGGTTGTATCCTTAAAATGCACCTGCACCCCACTTGAAAAACAGGGGTCAACCACTTCCGCTATAAATCCATTGAGCGGAATACTTTTCTTTATCTCAAACTGTTTTGTTGTAGTCTGTGAACAGGGTCCGAAATTATTGGTTAGTGTGAGCGTATGCAATCCCGCATCCTGCTGCTGTGCATAATAAGTGAAGGGAACATTATTATAAGTGGTATAAGGAGATCCATTGTCAATTGTCCAGACGCTCTGCGTGGGTACCGGACTGCTGAGGTTATTAAAGCTGACATTATTATTGGTACAGATAACCCCGGAAGGAAGGGTAAAATCTGTTTTAAAATCGGCGATATTGATGTAATTGGTCCGTGTACTTACCTGGGTACATCCTTCTGAACTGGTAACAGTCATTTTTACTGTATAAATACCTTTGCTGGTATAGGTATACACCGGATCTTTTGCTGTTGAACTTCCCCCCTCACCAAAATCCCACAGATAAGTCAGTGTTCCCGGTCCAGTACTTGTATTGGTGAATGTAACTGTACCCGGAGCATTACATAGTATTGTCTGATCTGCATTGAACCCTGCAAGTAGCGGATCTTTTACAGTGATAATATTATTCTTTGTAACGGAACCCGCACATCCGTTATTGGATACTGCAGTGAGACTAACAGATGCAGTCTGCTTAAAAACATAAGGATGACTGATTGAAGGACCGTACGCTGATTGTGTGGTACCATCTCCAAAATCCCAATTGTAAGTAGCTATTCCTCCATCCCCCGGTAATGAACTTCCGTTAAACGTTACCATCAATGGCATACACCCATTATTGGGAGAAAAATTAAAATCAACAACAGGCCTTTTATAAACTGTGATTGTTCGCGTGAGCGTTGAAGTTTGTGATCCGTCTTTTACGGTCAGCGTAACGATGTAATCTTTTTCCTCATAATAAACAGCCCCGGCATTCTTTAAAGTAGAGGTATTCCCATTACCGAGGTCCCATTGGTAAGTGGCATTGGGTGAAGTGCCAGATGAAATATTGGTAAAGGCTACGCTTAGTGGAGAACATCCTCCTGATTTGTCTACTGTGAAATCAGCCCTGATCGTCTGCGCCTGTGCTGAAAAGGACAGCATTGCAAGAAGGAAAGCAGTCAATGGCGGTGTGAATTTCATCAGTCAGGCTTGGCGGTTAGCAGTATGATGCAATGCATTCATACTATTCACAAAATCAGGTGGTTTAAATCTGAAAGTTAGTGTCTGGACTGCTATTTTACAAGCCAATGTTACCTGTCATGCGTTGGGCTTTGATTATCAAACTCATTCCTCTTGCCCCATCCATATGGCTCCGCCTACACTATCCCTTTCTGCACCTGTAACAGATGAAAATACATTCGTCTTTTCCCGCCATCTTAATACACCCATCAGGGCCATTATGAGGGCCTCTTTGTACTTTACGATCCTTTCATCTGGCACCACCACTTCAATATTCAGGGATTTCAACTGATCTTTCAATCTTTCTATCAGGAAGGTATTGAAAGCGCCGCCACCTGTTACCAGCATTCGGGAAACAGTTTTTTTCTGTTTGAGGTGATTGAGATTGCTGAGGGCATTTTTTATCTGGATAACAATATGTTCAGTATAAGTTCTAAGTGCATTGTCTGTGCGGATACCCGCATTCTTGATCATGGGATAAATAATTTCCGTTCCAAAATCATTGGCTAATGATTTTGGATATTCCAGCTTGTAATATTCCAGCACATTCAACTCCGTTAATAAGGTGGTATCAATTTTTCCTGAAGCTGCTATCCTTCCTTCATCGTCATATTCCTTCACTGCATCATTGGCCAGCATATTCAGTACCCGGTTGGTTGGACAAACATCAAATGCAATATAACCTCCCTCAGCAGCAGCTGATAAGTTGGCAATGCCACCCAGGTTAAGGAAATATTCATACTAGGAAAAAATCAGCTTTTCGCCAATAGGTACAATGGGTGCACCCTGTCCGCCAAAGGCAACATCCAGGGCCCGCAGATCAGATACAACAGGTAACCGGGTCTCCGCAGCTATGGCGGCTCCATCACCAATTTGCGCGGTCATTTTCTTTGCAGGCAAATGAAATACCGTGTGTCCATGAGAAGCTACCAGGGCCACCTGGAAATCAAGGTTCTTCTGGCTGATGAATTTATTAACCTGCTCCCCCGGGTAATGACCATATTCCGTATGCAATAACTGG
>CAMLGP010000150.1 GCA_946479535.1 uncultured Bacteroidota bacterium | reverse complement strand
TGTGCGCGGAAAGGATTATGTGGATTTTGCACCGGATAGGGTGGCTATGCAGGATGCAACGGCGCAAATGGCACTGCTACAGTTCATGACCTGCGGCCGTGAAAGGGTTGCGGTTCCTTCTACTGTTCACTGCGATCACCTTATCCAGGCGAAAGTGGGTGCCAAGAAAGACCTTGAAATTGCAGTTGAAACAAACAGGGAAGTATACGATTTCCTTTCCTCCATTTCCAATAAATACGGAATCGGCTTCTGGAAGGCTGGTGCCGGGATCATCCACCAGGTAGTGTTGGAAAACTATGCATTCCCTGGCGGAATGATGATCGGTACTGATTCTCACACACCCAATGCTGGTGGCCTTGGAATGGTAGCTATTGGGGTTGGTGGTGCTGATGCGGTAGATGTAATGGCAGGTCTTCCCTGGGAATTGAAGATGCCGAAGATCATCGGCGTAAAGCTCACCGGCAAATTAAGCGGCTGGGCTTCCTGTAAAGATGTTATCCTTTGGGTAGCCGGCCAGTTAACTGTGAAAGGCGGTACCGGTGCCATTGTTGAATATTTTGGTGAAGGTGCTGACAGTATGAGCGCAACCGGTAAAGGAACCGTTTGTAATATGGGTGCTGAAATTGGTGCTACCTGCTCCTTATTTGCTTATGATGAGAAGATGAGTGATTACCTGAAGGCTACCGGCCGGAAAGAAGTGGCCAAACTTGCAGATGATATTCGTGAACATCTGCGTCCCGATCCTGAAGTTTACGCAAAACCTGAAAAATATTATGATCAGCTCCTTGAACTTGATCTGAGTACACTGGAGCCGTATGTAAATGGACCGTTTACTCCCGATCTTGCCACGCCAATTTCCAAAATGGCAGAAGCAGTGAAGGAAAATGGCTGGCCCGCAAAACTGGAAGTGGCTTTGATCGGGAGTTGTACCAATTCTTCTTATGAAGATATCAGCCGTTCAGCTTCCATTGTAAAGGATGCGGTAAGCAAAGGGCTGAAAGCAAATTCTGAATTCACCATCACCCCTGGATCTGAGCAGGTTCGTTTCACAATTGAGCGGGATGGATTCATAAAAACATTTGAAAGTGTAGGTGGTGTTGTACTTGCTAATGCCTGCGGACCCTGCATTGGTCAATGGGCAAGACATATAGATGATCCCAACAGAAAGAATACGATCATCACTTCTTTCAACCGGAATTTTGCAAAGAGAAATGACGGTCTTGCATCAACCCATGCATTTGTTGCCAGCCCTGAAATTGTAACGGCAATGGCTATTGCCGGCACCATTGCGTTTAACCCAATAACTGATAAGATCAGGAATGATAAAGGTGAAGATGTTTTATTGAAGGAACCTACCGGATTTGAGCTTCCTCCCAAGGGATTTGCTGTAGATGATCCCGGTTACCAGGCTCCTGCAAAAGATGGCAGTGATGTGAAGGTTGTAGTGAATCCGGACAGCCAGCGTCTGCAATTGCTTGCTGCATTTGCACCCTGGGAAGGATATGATCTGCAGGGATTAAAATTACTGATCAAAGCAAAAGGAAAATGTACCACTGACCATATCTCCATGGCTGGGCCCTGGCTGAAATTCCGTGGTCACCTGGATAATATCAGCAATAATATGCTGATCGGCGCCATCAACTACTTCAATAATGAAACTGATAAAGTAAAGAATCAGCTGACTGGTGAATATGGTCCAGTTCCTGCAACAGCCCGTGCTTACAAAGCAGCGCATACAGGCAGTGTTGTAGTAGGGGATGAAAACTATGGTGAAGGTTCAAGCCGTGAGCACGCCGCTATGGAACCAAGGCATTTGGGAGTAAGAGCAATTATTGTAAGAAGCTTTGCGAGGATCCATGAAACAAACCTGAAAAAACAGGGGATGCTTGCACTGACCTTTGCCAACAAAGAGGATTATGATAAGGTTCAGGAAGATGATAATATTGATATCATGGGCCTGACCAGCTTCACTCCGGGAGAGCCTTTAACCGTTGAGCTGAATCACAAGGATGGATCGGTTGATGTGATCAAGGTCAATCATACATATAATGCCCAGCAGATTGAATGGTTCAAGGCTGGAGGAGCGCTAAATGTGATCAGATCTGAGGTAGCAAAGCATAAATAACCGGAATAGAATAAGCATATAAATAAATAGTTTAGTTAAATCGGAGGCCTGAAGGCCTCCGATTTTTATTTTCTGCCGTTCTAATTGCCTTAACTTAGGTAAATGCTTTCCAGGAATACCATTAAACTTTTAAGGATACCTTTTTCTATTTTCCTTTCTCCACTTTATTTCTTTGCCCTATCGCAGGTACCCGATATCAAATGGGACAAGGCCGTCCTGATTTTTATCATCCTGCATTTCCTGATCTACCCGGCAAGTAATGGATACAATAGTTATATGGACCGTGATACGGAAAGTATTGGTGGGCTTGAAAAACCGCCACAACCTTCCCGGGAATTATATCACCTGACCATTGTACTTGATCTTTTGGCTATTGGATTGAGCTTTTTGGTAAGTCCATTGTTTGCAGCCATGATGCCATTATATATTGGTGCATCAAAGGCCTATAGTTACCGCAGGATACGGTTGAAGAGATATCCGGTTATTGGGTATTTCACTGTGATCATTTTCCAGGGAGCGTTGACCTTTTGGCTGGTATATTTCGGAGCGGGAGGATTACCACCTTCTTCTACACCCTGGCAGGGAATGCTGGTCTGTGCCCTGCTGATTGGGGGATTTTATCCCCTTACCCAGATCTATCAGCATAAGCAGGACCTTGAGGACGGGGTTGAAACAATCAGTTATAAATTAGGGTATAAGGGTACCTTTGTATTTTGCGCGATCATTTATTTTCTTGCCTGGTTGACTATGGCACAATTCTTTATCAATAGTCAACAGGTGGTTAAATTCTGGGTTGTAAGCATCTTTTTTGTTCCCGTTATCGTTTATTTCATTTGGTGGTTTGGTCAGGTGATCAAAGACACAAAAGCAGCCAGTTTCCAAAACACCATGAATATGAATTGGATTGCTTCTGCCTGCACCAATACCGCTTTTATTATACTGTTAATCTGGAAAGGCTTTGAGTAAAATCTTATCAATCGGTACGGCGGTTCCGCAGTACAGGCACAAGCAACAGGATATCCTGGACTTCATGCAAAGGGTGTATGCCCTGGATGAAGCAAACCGGCGCAAATTGAAATTCCTTTACAGGCACAGTGGCATTGAAACGCGCTACTCTGTGATCCCCGATTATAGCCTCCCGGCCGCCAATTGGAAATTTTATACTCCTTCAGAAAACCTTGAACCATTTCCCACGTTAGAATTAAGAATGAGCTGGTACCAGCGTAATGCAGCCAGCCTGTCAATGAATGCCATTCAAAATTGTCTGAATAAATTGTCAAAGCAAACCATATCCCATCTGATCACAGTGAGTTGTACGGGCATGAGTGCGCCGGGACTGGATATTGAATTGCTTGACCTATTACAATTACCGGTTACAACTCAGCGTACTTCCATTAATTTCATGGGTTGTTATGCGGCAATACATGCATTGAAATTGGCTAATGCAATCTGCAAAGCGGATAAAACTGCGAATGTTCTGATCGTATGTACAGAGCTTTGTACACTACACTTTCAAAAAGAGCACACAATTGATAATATTACCAGCAGTTTATTGTTTTCTGATGGATCTGCTGCAATACTTGTTAGTGGAAATGATGAATTGCCGGGATTGAAGATGGATTCATTTTATTCAGTGGTAGCGCCAAAAGGCAAATCTGATATGGCCTGGGAACTTTCCTCCACAGGGTTTCAGATGACGTTAACCAATTACGTTACGGATCTGATTGAGGAAGATTTTGGTGGCCTGGTGGATGCTTCCCTGAGAACTGGCAATGTGGGAAAAGAAGATATCACTCACTGGTGCATTCATCCCGGGGGTAAAAAAATACTGGAATCTGTACATAACAGTCTGGGGTTTAGCAACGGCCAGCTTATACCCTGCTATGATATATTAAATGATTATGGAAATATGTCTTCGCCAACAGTACTGTTTGTATTGGAAAAAATAATGGAAGCCCTTCCGGAAAACACTCCCGCTAACATCTTTGGGGCAGCATTTGGACCGGGCCTGACCATGGAAACCTTTATCTTATCTGCATGATCAATCTTAGCCGTCGCAGCTATCAGAAAGAATTGATGGACCGGAACGATATTCCTTTTGCCGATATGGCCCAGACGCTAAAGGAACTGAATATCATCAATACCCGTTTAGGCGGACATGCCATCACTCTCCAGGGTGTGAAGGCCATCTGTAATTCATCTTCCGGAATTCCCAGCCAGCCATTAGTTATCTGTGAAATTGGATGTGGAGGTGGAGACAACCTGTATGTGATCTCGAAATATTGTAAGCGTGCCGGTATTCCAGTGCGGTTTATTGGGATTGACATGAATAAGGAATGCATTGCCTTTGCCCAGCAGCAATACCCGCAGTTACCCTGTGAATGGATCTGTAGTGATTACGCGATTGCATTATTACCTGAAAAACCAGATATTATTTTTTCTTCCCTGTTCTGCCATCATTTTAGGGATGAACAACTTGTTTTCATGTTACGCTGGTTAAAGGAGAACTGCCGCGCTGGTTTTTTTATTAATGATCTTCAGCGACACTGGCTGGCTTATTACCTGATCAGGTATATCACGAAATTTTTCAGTAAATCCTATCTTGTAAAAAATGATGCCTGTATTTCCGTTTCCCGTGGATTTCATAAGAAAGAATGGCTGAGTTTATTCCAGGATTCTATTGGAGCAGAAAAGCCGCCATCTATCAGCTGGAAATGGGCTTTCCGTTACCTGGTTACCTGGAAACAATAACTATGCAATACTGGCAGATATTGTTGGTGCTCCCATGCCTGCATTTGCCATATATAGATTAAAATAAGGCGGGAAACACCAACAATAGTGTATTATAGTCAGCAGTTAGCTAATGAATGATCAATATGATATTGGAATTATAGGCGGCGGTCTGGCCGGCCTTGCTTTATCCATTCAACTGGCCAGGAAAGGTCACGCTGTTGTTTTATTTGAAAAGGAAGAATATCCATTTCACCGCGTTTGCGGAGAATATATCAGTAATGAATCAAAGGATTTTCTGACAGGGCTGGGGCTTGACCTTGGTGATTTGGGGGTCAGCAATATTACAACCTTGCATTTATCGGATAAGAAGGGGAAGTTATTGCAACAGGAACTTCCACTTGGTGGTTTTGGGATCAGCCGCTATCTGTTGGATGCACAACTGGCAAAACTGGCAAAGGAGGAGGGTGTAATTTTATTTGAAAACAGCAAGGTCAATGATGTTGTTTTTGGTGGAAAGGATTTTGTAATTGATGCCGGTAAAGAACATTATACAGTGAAAGTTGCTGTAAGCAGTTTCGGCAAACGCAGTAACCTGGATATAAAATGGAAGCGGCCTTTTGCCAGTGCAAACAGGAACAGGTTGAATAATTACATTGGTGTGAAGTATCATATACAGGGATATTTTCCTGAGCACATCATCTCTCTACATCTTTTCAGAAATGGTTATTGCGGATTGGCTAAAGTGGAAGATGATAAATTTAATCTTTGTTATTTGACTACGGCCGACAACCTTCAACAATGTGGTGGCGATATTGCCAGAATGGAATCAGACATTCTCTCCCTGAATCCTCACCTTAAGGTGATCCTCGATCATGGCAAAAAATGCAATGAAACACCAGTGACAATATCACAGATCAGTTTTGACATGAAACAGCAGG
Source organism: uncultured Bacteroidota bacterium (assembly GCA_946479535.1). The sequence goes on along the minus strand of CAMLGP010000150.1, from coordinate 1,029 downwards.
TGGAGAATCACATATTAATGGTTGGAGATGCGGCAGGAATGATCACACCCCTTTGTGGCAATGGGATGAGTATGGCATTACATGCCAGTAAACTGGCAGCAACCGGGAACCATCAATTTCTTTCCGGGGCCATTACCAGAGATGTAATGGAAAGAAATTACGGACTTGCATGGAATAAACATTTCGGGGCCCGACTGCGCATGGGAAGGCGCATGCAATCAATATTTGGAAACCAGAGATTATTGTCGGTCCTGATGAATATCGGCAGGCAGTTTCCTTTTATTATCCGTTACCTGGTTGCGAAAACGCACGGTCAACCCTTCTAATAAAAAAACCCTGCCGACGAAGCAGGGTACCGTTAGAAACCATCATAATCATCATACCTAACCTAAACAAAAAGTATCTCTATATATAAATGGGTTTTGATTCTGGCTCTAAACTAGTCTTCAGCGGGTCTGTTAACTACCCGTAAAAGACCGTTCTATACCCGAATAGGTTTACATATATGGCAATAAACCCCTTGCTTACCCGTTGTAATTAATTCATGTGTTTATTTTTTATTTTATTTTGGCCAGAAAGAGCACAACTAGATAGAATTTTCATGTCTATAAAAGAGGTAATGGAAATTTTATCATGTTTCGGTTCTCGCTTATTCCCATATTTCTGGCAGTTATGATGCCTGCGGTATTTGTGATATTTTTGCAGGATTGAACAGACCGATATGCGAATTCTTGTGCCCTTTTTCCTTTTAATTGGTTCCGGGTTAATGGCCCAGAACAAGCCCTTTATCCGGTTAGTAGACGGTCCCCGTGATGTCAACCGGGTGAGAAACCCCACGCAATACCTTTCAGGAAGTACCTGTAAAAAGTGCCTTCTGAGCATTAATGGGACAAAGGTCAGGGTTTATCCTACTGGTGCCTTTGCCTATGAACTTACCCTGGAGCCGGGTATCAATGTTTTCAATATTGTGGCTACTGCTGCGCCGGATATGGTGAATAAAAAGATTACCTACAATTACGTTCTTCCATC
>CAMLGP010000149.1 GCA_946479535.1 uncultured Bacteroidota bacterium | reverse complement strand
AATGCTGTCACTTCTGGATTTTCCCCTTGCCATTGGAATGGTGCAAAAGGAGCAGTTATAATCGCAGCCGTCCTGCACCTTTAGAAAAGTGCGGGTACGGTCATTCATAGACCAGGAAGAATGGAATCCGGAAACCTCCTCAATATCACAGCTGCAGATCCTGGCAGGGTCCCCCTTGGCCAGTTCTTTTATATGATGGGCGATATTGAATTTTTCGGCAGCACCCAGTACCAGGTCTACCCCCGGAATTTCCGCAATCTCCTTTGGTTTCAACTGGGCATAACACCCCGTTATCACCACTAAGCTTTCAGGCGCCTTGCGCTGGATGCGGCGTACCAGCTGCCGGCATTCCTTATCAGCATTATCAGTTACCGAACAGGTATTGATCACATATACATCTGCCAGGTCCTCAAACTCTTTTTTCTCAAATCCTTCCTTTTCCAGCAGTCGGGAAAGAGAGGAGGTTTCTGAGAAATTGAGCTTGCAACCGAGTGTATGAAATGCTACTGTGCGGGTGCTGGCCATAAGGGCGCGAAGATACAGTTTTCTCCGCCGTGGTTCGTGTCTCACGAACCACCCAAATGGCACATGAGACAGAAACCACGGCAATCCCTTATTTTTATCCGAAATATCTGAATTTGAACAGGAAATGGGTGCCATTGGCAATTGTTGTTGTACTGGGAATCGTCTTCCTTTTTGTAAAGCGATTCGGAAAGGATACTACCACTAAGCCAAAAACAACTACCGATAGAAAGAGCGATCCTGCTGCCGATGTTAATAGAAACAGGGGCTTCGACAGAAGAGTGTCTTTTATTGAATACACTCAACATGCAAAGTGCCGCATGCAATGCCGCCATATTACCCAGGCAGAGGTGGAAGAGATCATGAAGGAAGGTACTATCAACTACAAAAAGAGTGATGTGAATGATCGTCCCTGTCCCACCTATGCCCTGGAAGGAATAACGGCAGACAATCAGCGGGTGCGGATCGTGTTTGCCCAATGCGATCTGAAATCAAAAGTGGTTACCTGCATTGACCTTAATACAGATTGGGAATGCCATTGTCCCGGTGATGATGACCCCGCCAGTGGGCGGGGTAAAAACCGTAATGAATGAAGTGGCTGTTGAAACCCTTCCAATTGATCTATTTTCTCTACGCCGTGATCGTCTTTATAGCCATCATGCTGGTGATCTTTCCCTTTGTGATCATTGCCAGTTTCTTTGGCCGGATTAAAGGCGGCAATATGATCCTGCGCCTTTGTATGCTGTGGGCTGACTTATGGTTCTTCCTGATTTTCATTTATATAGAACGAATATATCAAGTTCCACATGATAAGCGTAAGTCCTATATTTTTGTTGCCAATCATATATCCTATCTGGATGCACCTATCATTGTAAAGGCATGGCGACAGCCAATCCGTCCCCTTGGAAAAATAGAGATGAGCAAGGTTCCGGTATTTGGATTTATCTATCGAAATGCTATAGTAACAGTTGACCGGAGCAGTCCTGAAAATAGACATGAAAGCATAAATATCCTTAAGCGTATAATCAAAAGAGGGATCTCAATTGTTGTATTTCCTGAAGGAACGTTTAATACTTCCAACAAGCCCTTAAAGGATTTTTATGATGGCGCATTCCGGGTGGCAGTGGAAACACAAACTCCAGTAAAGCCGGTCCTCTTCCTGGATGCCTTTAGCAGAATGCATTACCGTTCCCTATTTTCATTGACCCCCGGCCGTTGCCGCATCGTTTACATGGAAGAGATACCGGTAGATGGATTGGAAGTTCAGGAATTAAAAGAAAGGGTTTATGAAGTGATGGAAAAAACATTACTGGCGTATAAAGCACCGTGGGTTCGATCCCTTCAGGACAGTTAACTTTGCACCCCCATGCCGGATAATAGTTTAAATAGTAGTCAAAAGCCCCTGTTTGCAGATATCATTATCCCGCTGGCACTCCCAAAGAATTATACCTGGCTGGTACCTCCTTCAATGGCAGACCAGTTAAAACCAGGATGCCGGGTGGAAGTAAACCTGGGAAAGAATAAGAAATATGCAGGGGTGGTAAAGAAGATCCATGATCGCAAACCTGAATTCTTTGAACCCAAGGAAATACTGAACCTGCTTGATGTGGAACCGGTGGTGTTTGAAGAACAGTTGCAGTTATGGGAATGGATCGCCGCTTATTATATGTGTACGGAAGGAGAAGTGATGGCTGCTGCACTACCCGCTCACTTTAAATTATCCAGCGAAACCATTATCGTTTATAATGAGGAATATGGCGATGAATTTTCAGCCCTTGATCATGATGAGTTCATTGTTGCAGAAGCCTTGTTGATGAAAAAGGAACTGAAAATCACAGAAGTACAGCAGTTACTTGAATCTTCACATGTATACCCGGTAATCAACCGGATGATCCAGAAAAAGGTTTGTTATGTATGGGAATCACTCAAGCAGACCTATGCTCCCAAAAAGGAAGTGTATGTGCTGCTTGACCCCAAATATGATAATGAAGAAGAATTGGAAAATCTGTTGAATGAAGATAAGCGATTACAGCGGGCAGAAAAACAGATGGAATTGCTGCTAGCCTATCTGCACCTGGCAAAAACAGAAGGACAGGTTACCAAAGCGCAGTTATTGAAAAAATCAGGCGCTACCGATTCGCAATTAAAGGGCCTGGTGGATAAGCATATCCTGCGTACGGAAAAACGGACTATCGACCGGCTCAGCTTTCTCCCAAAGAATATAAATATCGATTTCACCTTAAGTCCTGCGCAGCAAAAAAGCCTTGAAGAGATCCATGCTTCCTTTATCTCCAAACAGGTGTGTTTATTGCACGGGGTTACTTCAAGCGGAAAAACGCAGGTTTATATCCGGTTGATTGAAGAATACATCCGCCGGGGAAAGCAGGTAGTTTATATGTTACCGGAGATTGCGCTAACCTCCCAGATCATCCGCAGGTTGCAGAAACATTTTGGTGGGTATATTGGTATCTATCATTCCAAGTTTACCCAGAATGAGCGGGTGGAAATATGGAACAAGGTGAAGAATGGAGAAATGAAAGTTGTATTGGGCGCCAGGTCTTCTGTATTCCTGCCTTTTAATGATCTTGGCCTGGTGATCTGTGATGAAGAACATGATTCATCCTATAAGCAGCAGGACCCGGCACCCCGGTATAACGGTCGTGATGCGGGAGTTTACCTGGCTTCCCTCTTTAATGCCAGGGTAGTAATGGGAAGCGCCACCCCCTCACTGGAGACCTATCATAATGCGGAAACAGGCAAGTATGGGAAGACTGAATTGCTGCAGCGGTATGGAGATATCCAATTGCCTCCCATCCAGATCATCGATACCAAAACAATAGAACAGAAAGACCGTTCAAAGGTGATGCTATCACCCCAGTTGATCAATGCAGTTCGTGAAGTGACCGCCAGGAATAAACAGGTGATCCTGTTCCAAAACCGGCGGGGATATACGCCTTACCAGCTATGTACAGTATGCGGGTTCATTCCCCAGTGTAAGTATTGCGATGTATCCCTCACTTTTCACAAGTTGACCAATAAACTGGTCTGTCATTATTGTGGCACCAGTTATCCCCCCTTAAATACCTGCCCGGCCTGCGGCAGTCACCAGTTTGTGCAGCGCAACTTTGGAACAGAGAAGATTGAAGAAATGCTGCAGGAAACTTTTACCGGAGAGAAAATCGCCCGGATGGACCTGGATTCGGTTCGTGGAAAGAATGCCCATGATGCATTGATACAGTTATTTGAACAGGGAAGGATTGATATACTGGTAGGTACACAAATGGTGGTAAAAGGATTGGATTTTGATAACGTGGATCTGGTAGGAGTTTTGGATGCAGATGGGTTATTGCATTTTGCCGATTTCAGGGTAAATGAAAAAGCATTTCAATTGATGGAGCAGGTAAGTGGCCGCGCAGGAAGGAGAGAGGCAACAGGCCGTGTATTGATACAGACTTCACAGCCTACCCATCCGGTATTGCAATATGTGCAGCAGCATGATTACAAGCGAATGTATAAGGAAGAGATGGAGAAAAGAAAGCAGTATTTCTATCCACCCTTCTCCAGGGTCATCCATATTCAATTCAGGCATAAACTGAGGGGTGTGGTAGAACAGGCTGCTTTACAATTTGCAGCCAATTTGCAGAACAGGTATGGAGATTATATTACTGGCCCTGCGGAACCGGTGATCGGCAGGATCAGGAATCTGTATTTAATGGAATTGTTGTTTAAGCTACCTAAGGATAAAGTGTTTTTACAAAAATGTAAGGAAGCGATACTGGAACAGATGGCAATATTGCATAATGATAAACGATTCAGGAGTGTGGTAATAATACCGGATGTGGATGAGAATTAAATTTTGGTGTGGCCACAGAAGGCTACGGAAGACTACAGAAGGCTACGGAAAGTTGCGGAAGGCTACGGAAGGCTACGGTAGGCTACGTTAGGCCACAGAGTACCGCAGAGAATCTCAGTGGTCCTCTGTGGCCAAAAATATTATGGTGCTAAACTCTTTATTTCTTTATACGTGTATTTAAAAAAACCTGCCTGTCCTATCTTAACTGCATTGAGCATAGCTGCAGCTACGGTTTTGCCATGTATGGGTTTATATTTAGCCGGTAATATTCCGGCAACCAATTTACTGGCCGCCTGAAATACCCGTTCCATTGGCCGGTTTTCTTTTCGATCTCCCAATAGCATACACGGCTGCATAATATAGGTAGAACGCAGGCCGATAGTTTGAAGTGCGTCTTCCACTTCACCTTTTAGTTTGAGATAAAAATTACCACTCTTGCTATTAGCACCTATAGCAGAAACGATGGCCATGGTTTCACAGCCAGTTTCTTTACCAAACCTGGCTGATCTTACCGGAATATCGTAATCAACCTTACGATAAAGTTCTTTATCTCCTTTAACATTCTTCTGCGTGGTGCCAATACAGCAAAACAAGGCATCAGTACCTTCCAGCGATAACTTCAATGATTCAGCATCATTGAAATCCACCAGTTTTATTTCTATTTTGGGATGGGTTTTTTCCACAGGCCTCCTCACGATCAACCTCACCGTAGAGAAGTAATCATCCTGCAATAGTAATTCTGTTAAATAGGTGCCGATCATGCCGGTAGAACCTACAATAGCTGCTGTTTTTTGGCTCATGATTTTTGGTGTATAATTGCAAACCCGATTGCAATCGGAATACCGGGAATCAGATTATAATATTCTTTGTTTTCATGCAAGTTCTGGAAAATATTTCATTGCGGCCCTATAACACATTTGGCATTGATGCAAAGGCCAGGTACATGGTGCATATCCGTTCTGTAGAGGACCTGCAGCAATTACAAACCCTTAACCTGATGCCGCCAGCCATTGATAAAAAGCTACCCATGCTAATATTGGGAGGGGGCAGTAATTTATTGTTGATGGATGATTTTGAGGGACTGGTATTGAAGATTGATGTCAAAGGCATCGAAAAAATAAATGAAGATGCCGACAACGTTTACATCAAGGCCGGCGCAGGGGAGAACTGGCATTCCTTTGTGATGCATTGCATTGAAAATGGCTGGGCTGGTGTTGAAAATCTTGCATTGATCCCGGGATGTGTAGGCGCATCACCCATGCAGAATATCGGGGCCTATGGCGTGGAAATAAAATCTGTATTTCATGAGTTATCAGCCTGGAATATTGAAGAAAAATGCAATTATACTTTTACTCTGAAGGATTGCGGCTTCGGCTATCGTGATAGCGTGTTCAAGAATAAATACAAAGATCAGTTTGTGATCCTTAACGTTACTTATCGACTAAATAAAAATCCTGTGCTCAATACCAGCTATGGCGCAATTGAACAGGAGCTGCAAAGAATGGGTGTGCTCCCGATGGCTATCGGGATTAGGGATATAGCACAGGCGGTGATCAATATCCGCTCTTCAAAGCTGCCGGATCCCAAAGAGATTGGCAATGCCGGAAGCTTCTTTAAAAACCCTTCCGTTCCTAAGGAAAAATATCTTCAGTTAAAATCTGCTTACCCGGATATAGTTGGTTATGATAACCCTGATGGAACAGTTAAGCTGGCTGCAGGCTGGCTCATTGAGCATTCCGGACCTGTGCCGGGTACTAGCTGGAAAGGCTACCGGATGGGTGATGCAGGCGTACATCAAAAGCAATCCCTTGTTTTGGTGAATTATGGAGCTGCAACGGGCAAACAGCTGTATGAACTAAGCGAAAACATAGAACGAACTGTTGAGGATCACTATGGAGTGAAATTAGAAAGAGAAGTTAATATTCGTTGACAATTGTCATTGCAGGCCTCATTTTTAAATTATATCTTGTCCTCATTACCAAAACAAGCATTATGAAAAAAATTGCCATCATTGCATTAGTCTTTATTTCTTCGGTAACCATTGCCAATGCCCAGGCTGCCAAATCAGTCTTTTTTGAACTGGGAGGTCCGGGTCTTGCTTCTATCAATTTTGATACACGTTTTAGTGCCCGTGAAGATGGATTGGGGGGAAAGATTGGTGTGGGTGGATTTAGCATAGATGGGGAAGGCGCAGTATTTGTTCCTATTGCCCTGAACTACCTGATTGGTAAAGACGGTAAGAATTATTTTGAGATTGGCGGTGGTGTTACGCCTGTATTTGTTTCAAGCAATACTGCTGATGATAATTTTACTTCTACTTTTGGTCACCTGAATTTTGGTTATCGCCTGCAGCCTGCAAAAGGAGGATTTACCTTCCGCGCCTTTGTATCTCCTGTATTTGGAAGCTGGGGTTTCTTCCCTTATTGGGGTGGAGTGAGTTTTGGATATAAGTTCTAAGCTAAG
>CAMLGP010000148.1 GCA_946479535.1 uncultured Bacteroidota bacterium | reverse complement strand
TACTGGAAATACCGCGTACAATATTTCCATTTTTAGTAGAAACAGATTCAATCAGTGTGCCTTCATCAGCAGGAGCGAAAGTATTTTTGATCCATACCGGAATATTCTTTGTCATTACCGGCTGAATGGTAGGCGGATAAATAACTTTTGCCCCAAAATGAGATAGCTCCATTGCTTCCTGATAAGAAATATGCGGAATGATCCGTGCATTGCTGGTAAGACGTGGATCTGCCGTCATCATTCCACTAACATCCGTCCAGATCTCCAGAACTGAAGCTTTAACTGCGGATGCAATGATTGCAGCAGTATAGTCAGAACCTCCTCTGCCCAGTGTAGTAGTAATTCCATTTTTATCTGCGGCTATAAACCCGGGAACAATAAACAGATCTCCGGTGGAGCTGGTAAAGAATGAAGTAATTTTTTTAAGAGTAGAAGTAAAATCAACTTCGGCAGCTGTAAACAGAGAATTAGTTACTATCAGTTCCCTTGAATCCTTCCACCAATTGTTCAGTTTTTCCGCACTCAATCTGGCAGAGATGATCTGTGAAGAAAGCCATTCACCATAGCTGCTGATCCTGTCTTTGGAACGTGGCGTGAGTTCTCCCAACAAAAAGATACCGTTGCAGATATCTTCAATTTCATTGCATGCTTTTTTGACCAGGCTAAGTAACTGGCTTTGATGCGCAATAGGTAGAAGTTGCTTCACCGCTTCCAGGTGGCGCTGTTCTATGATGGAGAGTTTATCTTTATAGGCTTCCTTTCCCTCGGCAGCCAATTCTGCTGCACCCAGCAGAAGGTCCGTTACCCCTCCTAATGCTGAAGCCACTACAATTGTTTTTCCTTTTGAATTTCTGTCCTTTATGATGCTGACGACCTTATTGATATTTTCTGCGTTGGCTACTGAAGTGCCCCCGAATTTTAAAACCTGCATAAAATGCTGAATTGTTGGTAGAAAATGATTTTCACTGATAAGAATAAGCCACCCTTTGTGGAGTTAAGCCTGCTGCCCAAGTTTATAATATGGTAATTACAATCCGCTTTAGCGGATTGTTGTAGTTGTTGAGGTGGTAATAGATGAAGCAAATGAATGTGCATTCATCAATGGAGTGAGTGTAATATGGTTGAATAATCTTACCACTTTCTTCCTATGCGTCGAAGATACTGGGAAATTACGAGATTAAAAATTTTTGCCCTAAAAACTAATGGCTAACAGCTAATAGCTAAAGGCTATGAGCTATTAGCCATTAGCTATTAGTAATCATTTACTATTATCAACCAACGACTCAGCCGCTTTCTTCACACTTCCGTGCTGCAATAACAACTGTTTGGTTTTATCATAATCCTTCAGCTTTAGTCTTTCCATGAGCATTTTGACACCTCTGTCAACCAGTTTCTCATTTGTCAGTTGCATGTTTACCATTTTATTATCCTCTACTCTTCCCAGCTGGATCATTACTGTGGTTGAGATCATGTTCAATACCAGCTTTTGAGCAGTGCCACTTTTCATCCGGGTACTTCCGGTAACGAATTCCGGGCCCACAATTACTTCAATCGGAAAATCAGCCACTGCACTTACTGGTGAATCCGGATTACAGGAAATGCTGCCTGTAATAATGCCCTGTTTCCGGCATTCATTCAATGCGCTGATCACATAAGGTGTGGTGCCGCTGGCTGCTATACCTATTACCACATCACGTGATGAGACCTTGAAGGCCTGGAGATCTTTCCAACCCTGCTCAGTATCATCTTCTGCAAATTCAATGGCAGTAGTTATTGCTTTTTGGCCGCCGGCTATTACGGCATTCACCAGACCATAAGGAACACCATAGGTTGGCGGGCATTCACTGGCATCAACAACTGCCAGCCTTCCACTGGTTCCTGCACCAATGTAAAATAACCTCCCTCCCATGAGCATTTTGTCGCTAATCGCTTCCGTCAATTTTTCAATAGCAGGTATTGCTTTGGCAACAGCAAATGGTACAGTCTGGTCCTCCTTATTTATATGCGTCAGTATCTCTGCTACTGACATTTTCTCTAAATGATGATAAATGCTTTCCTGTTCGGTTATTTTTTCAAAAGACATACGCCGTTCTTTTAACTATGATAGTCCAGTAAAGCCTGGATTGGTTTCTTTATTATTTTCCCCAGGTCAAATTCATAACTTCTGCAAAGCTGCTGCAAGACATCCTTAAATCCAAATGCAATACTCCCCACAAAATTGATAGGATAACGCCAGGACTCAGAATATTTGCATAAATGGAAAAAGAAAAACTCATTCAGGCCGTCCTCTATGATGTTTTCAATCATATAATGTCCGCGGTTTTCTGCAAGGAAGAGGGCAAATGAAGCCAGGTAACGGTTGGGGAATGGCTTCCGGTATACATTTTCAAGGATCCCAGCCCTGTCTATATTATATTTCTGATTGAACCGGTAACTAAGGTCTTCATCAAATATTTCATACAAATAGTACTGGATCACCTTCTTGCCCAAAAACGCACCACTTCCCTCATCACCCAGTGCATAACCAATGCCTGGCCTGCTTTTTACAATTTTTTTGCCGTCATAATAGCAGGAGAACATTCCGGTGCCCAGGTTGCAGGCAATTCCTTTTTCGTGTCCACAAAGTGCGCGGGCCGCTCCCATCAAATCATGATCCGCCTCAATTGATGCACCCGGAAAGACATTCTTAAATACCTTCTTCATCATCTGCACATTCTTTGGATCAAAAAGGCCCGTTCCATAGAAATATACCTCGTCAATCTTTGTCTTTAGTTTAGGAAGGAGCTCCTGTTCCAGTAATTCCCGGATGGCTTCTGGAGATAAGAAGTAAGGGCTGATGCCTTTGGTAGTAATGATCTTTCTTTTGTCACCCAACAGCAATCCCCATTCTACCTTGGTGGCACCGCTGTCTGCTATTAATTTAATGGAACCCATTTATATGATACAACAGTAAAGAATTAGCTTGAATCTCATTTTGAAATTTTGAAATTGGGAAATTTCGAAATCCCGATTTTCCAATTTCGAAATGTGGACATTTCAAAATCATACATATTCGTTTTTTTTCAAACTAAGACTGTACTTAACTTTGTCTATTTTGCGCCAAATTACATTAAAGTTTAAGGATGGGAAACAAAAAATTGCAGGTCTGGCTACCACTTCTTTTCTCCATTGTAATGATTGCAGGAATGTTCTTTGGGTACCGGCTAAATGGGGCTGGAAAGGGCAAGGGGTTCTTCAAAACCAGCAAGCCCACCTCACTTCAGGAGGCAGTAGACCTGATCCGGTTGAAATACGTAGACCCTGTAAACCTGGATACGCTCCAGATGGGTGCCATCCAGGAAATGATGAAAGAACTGGATCCTCACTCCGTTTATTTTCCTCCTGTTGAATTGAAGGCAGCCAATGAAGACCTGGCTGGTAATTTTGAAGGTATTGGTGTTGAATTCAATATTTTTAATGATACTGTAAATGTTGTTTATGTAATGCCGGAAGGACCCAGTGAAAAAGCGGGTCTGCAGATCGGCGACAAGATCATCAAGGCTGATGATTCCTCTCTAACAGCACCAAATATTTCTACCACAACCATCAGGGAACATATCCGGGGTGAAAAAGGCTCCGTTGCAACATTGACGATCCTGAGAAATGGTCAGCTGAAAACTGTAAAGGTCACCCGTGAAAGCATTCCGGTATTTTCTGTTGATGCAGCCTATATGATCAATGATACTACAGGTTATATCAAGCTCAACAAGTTTACCGAAACCAGCTATGAGGAAGTGATGAAGGCATTGGAAGACCTGCAGAAAAAAGGACTTAAGAGTCTCATTTTTGATCTCCGTGATAATGGTGGCGGATACATGAATGAAGCTGTTGATATTGCTGATGAATTCCTTGACCAGGATAAGCTGATCGTCTATACCGAAGGAATAAACAGCAAAAAAAGAGAATACCGGTGTAAACGTCCGGGTCTTTTAGAAACAGGTAAATTGTGTGTGCTGGTGAATGAGCTTTCAGCCAGCGCAAGTGAGGTGCTTGCCGGTGCCTTACAGGATTGGTGCAGGGCCACCATTATTGGGAGGCGCACATTTGGAAAAGGACTGGTACAGGAACAATATGATCTTAGCGATGGCTCGGCGATCAGGCTTACCGTAGCACGTTACTATACTCCCATTGGTAGAAGCATTCAGCGTCCTTATAATAAAGGAAAAAAAGTGTACATGGATGAGATATGGGAACGCTATCAGAATGGTGAGGCGCTCTATGCAGATTCCAACAAGATCCAGAAAGGTGAAGCCTTCCCCACCAATTGCGGCGATACACTATATGGGGGGGGTGGAATAATGCCGAATGTTTTTGTTCCGATTGATACAACAGCGTATCCGGGAGGGATCGACAGGCTGGTGGCAAATGGAAGCTTCAATAATTTCGTTTACCTGTTTTACCTGCGCAACCGGGGGCAGATCGATAAATACACTTCGGTTTCAGATTATATAAAGAAATTCAACAAAGATCAACTCTGGAATGAGTTCATCGGTTATATTGGAAAAGAGGCTGTTCACCTGGATAGTATCAATGGCCAGCAGAAAGAAAGATTGCAAACAAGGCTGGAGGCCTCTTTAAGTAAATTCCGCTGGAGAAATAATGGATTGTATGAAGTGTTGAATAAGGAAGATAATGTGATCAATAAAGCCCTGGCAGAAATGCAAAAGAAGTAATGAAGGTTTAAGTTATTAATCCCAGCTTAAATAGTAAAAGCCTCCCTTACCGGAGGCTTTCTTATAGTGAATTGCTAACAACTTTTGATTAGCGGGTTTCCATTCCCTGCGCAACTTCCTTATTCTCATCCCACCATTTCTTCTCAATTTTATAAGATCCGAAAAGTCCTAGTCCTCCGCCCATTGCAATCAGGGCAAAATAAATGGCAGGATTATCATTATGCCACTCATGGCGGATCTCTCCATTTACAACATAGGTATATGCCCTTTGAATGATAGTAACATCCAAAACATAGGCAATCAATAACCCGGCACCGGCACCTACCAGCAACAGGGCCCATTTCAGATTCTTAAATGGAGCTGGGCGATTATACTTGATCCTGGGGTTCATGCCTTTTTCGATCATTGCCAGGTTCTGGCGGGTATTCAGGTAATAAATCCCAAACACACAGGCAAAAAGGCCGGTAAACATTACAATAAAAATGAGCGCTTCTGAGGCTTGCATAATAATAAATTTATATAAAATAAAGTGACCTGAGTCTGCCTATATGACTACGGGCGGCTGGAGTAGGTTACAGACCTGAAGAAGAATTTGGAAATTGGCAAATTTTGAAATTTCATTCTGCTGAAATTCACTCAATTACATGTAACTTAAAGCATGTTGAATAAATGATGGTTTGTTCAAACTGACTAAATTTCAAAATTCCCCAATTTCAAAATCATTGTAACCTGACTCTATCACTTGTAGTCTTATTATTGAATGTTAACCGGACTGAATGATAATGAGATCATTAGTAAAGTGCTGGCAGGAGATCAACAGGCCTATGCCCTGCTGGTTGACCGGTACCAGCAATACGTTTTCACCCTTACGATGCGCTTTTTAAAAATCAGGGAAGATGCAGAAGAAGTTGCGCAGGATGTTTTTATCAAGGTCTATCGCTCTTTGGCAGATTTTAGAGGAGCCTCCAAATTCAGCACCTGGCTATATACAATCGTGAATACAACCTGTATCACCTTTTTGAGGAAAAAGAAACTGGAAACTCATTCCCTGGACAATGAAAAAGTGTTTGAAGCAGCTGATAGTATTGATTCAGGTATGCGGGCCAACCTGGTAGAGCAAAAAAGCCGGGTTGCAATGGTCAATCAGGCAATCCGGTTATTGAGTAGGGAGGATGCGGAAATTCTTACCTTATTTTATAAGGGGGAACAAAGCCTTGAAGAGATTGCCACAATATTGACTATTGCTCCCAATGCGGCAAAAGTGAGATTGCACCGGGCAAGAACAAGGCTTAAAGAAAAAATGGAATCCCATTTTGCCGAAGAAGTAAAAGATCTATTGTAATTAATAATTGAAAAGCGGAAAGCTATGAGCATACATCAAATAAACAGCCCTTTTGAAGAAGGAGATGAGCAGCGCCTGTGGGACTATATTGATGGCATTTCCTCCCCTTCAGAAAGAACGTTAATTGACCAATTACTGGAAGCCAATGCTGAGTGGAAGGCCAAATACCATGAATTACTGGATGTTCATCAGCTTATGCAATCTTCAGAGCTGGAGCAGCCTTCCATGCGCTTTACAAAAAACGTTATGGATGAAATTGCACGGTTACAAATAGCACCTGCTACAAGTTCTTATATCAATAAGAATGTCATTCGTGGTATCGGAATATTTTTCGTTACGTTGATTGTTGGATTTCTTATCTACGGTTTCTCGCAATTGCATTTAGATTGGAATAGCCACGCAGATTCGGTACTTCCGGTAGACCTTAATAAAGTCAATTATTCCCGATTCTTCAATAATACCTGGGTAAATGCATTCATGATCGTGAATATTGTGGCAGGACTGTTCCTGCTGGATCGTTACCTGGCAAATAAGCGGAAGAAATTTACCGGAAAGTAATTTCAACTATTTAATTAAAGAAGCTTGATGGGTTGAGCGTTGGGCCCTGGCTAAGCCAGGTCGCTATTTATAATGATCCATCAGCCGGTTATTCTTCTACCTCCGTCATCGGCGGGGGCAGGGAACCATACATTCCCCCTTCTGTTCCCAGAAGGGGTTCTTTTTGTAATATCCTACCTTTGCGGCAATGGATATCAAGAATAATATACTGGAAACGATTGGCAATA
>CAMLGP010000147.1 GCA_946479535.1 uncultured Bacteroidota bacterium | reverse complement strand
TATAGTTTATTATTTCTATTTGGATGGATTAATGGCATTGTCTGCTTTGTTAACAACTTTTTTGATTCCCAATTAGATAACTAGCATAAAAATTGATGTATAAATTCCTCAACTATCCCTCTATGCAAATACTCTTTACCAAAGTGGTTCACTTTACCAAACTGATCAAGGCGGGCGGCAGACTTCGTGAGTTCAACCTGAGAAAACTAAAGCATCCTGAAAAAGAACTCTTCTCAATAGATACTGTAGATGACCGTGGTAACCGCATTATTTTTCATAGCGAAAAGATTGGCGGCATCTGGCATAATGTGCCTGGGGAGCACCCCCTTCCGGCCTGGGTAAGCGAGGTGGAATCCAAGATCGGAGATACTATTGAAGAAGAGCTCCGTAACGTGTCTGGTAGTAGTTTTTAAGAAGGCAGAGTCGGGATCTCAAGTCTAAATAAACAGGGTGAAAGTAACACGGGACGTTATTTTCACCCTTTCTTTTGGAAAAACTTCGGACTTTCGGGCCCTCAATGTGTCTTTTATGAAATTCAGGTCCCTTTTCGCTTTATCTCTTTCCCTATTCCTGGTATTTTCCTGTAATAGTTCCAAAAAGTCAGGTCTGGCAGGCCAGGCTGTGGTCAGGATGGATTCAGGGCAGTTGGCACTAGGTGGCAAGCTCTGGTCATCCCTGTTTGAACAAAGGGCTGCCGAGTATAAAGCACTCTGTATCCAGGCCTTTAATATAGCCCGGTTAAGACTGGATGAAGCAATTCAGCAAAACGCTTCAGGAAAACCGATGGCCATTATCACTGACATTGATGAAACCTTCCTGGATAATACTCCCAATTCAGTTCACCTGGCCTTGCAGGGTAAGGATTGGGACCAGCAGGCCTGGTATGATTGGACGGCCAGGGGCACTGCTGACACCCTTTCCGGGGCACTTGCCTTTTATAATTATGCCGCATCAAAACATATTACTGTTTTCTATATAACCAATCGGGATGAAAAAGACAGGTCAGGTACATTAAATAACCTGCTGAAGTACCAATTCCCCTATTCGGATAATGAGCACCTGATAGTAAGGCAGGCTGAATCCAGCAAAGAAGAAAGAAGGCAAAAAGTAATGGCTAACTACCAGGTGGTCCTTTTACTGGGAGATAATCTGGCAGATTTCAGTTCGCTTTTTGATAAAAAAACGGAAGCAGAAAGAACGGATAATGTATACAGGGTAGCCAATGAATTTGGAAAACGTTTTATAGTTCTTCCCAATGCCAACTATGGTGGATGGGAAGACGCACTTTATGAAAATAAGAGATGGCTGCTGTATCAAAAGGATTCCATTATAAAATCAAAGGTTAAAGGTTATTAATATATTTGCGTCCCGATAGAAATGAAATTAATCCCGATTGTTATCGGGACTAACTATGGTTCAGGCATATAACTTCCTCGCTTCATGGCAACTATTCCCGGAAAAAGGAGAATACCAGCAGGGTGACCGACCCAAGAGCGGCACCTATAAAATTGAATCGATTGAAGGGAAAAAAGAACTGGTGATCTCACACAACTGGGTAACGCTGGAGAACCAGGCGTTCAATTCTCAATACCACTTGAAGGCAGATGGAGACCTCAATCCATTTGATCAACATGATTTTGCAGAGAAGGTTCAGGTATTATTTCCTGACAGCATCAGTTTTGAGATCCATTTTTATAAGAAGGGAGAAGTAGCGCTTCATATTGTTCACGAAATTCTTCCTAATGGATACCTGAAGATCATCACTGAAGGTAGCACCTTTACCAATTCAGAGATCTATCATAAACAGCTGAGTGTTCTTCCTTATTCGGCTTCTGTTGCTGGTGCGGTGATCAGAGCCAATGAAGAAGGTATGATCAAACACAAGGCACTCACTGCAATGGAAGAGCAGACCAATATGCAGTTACAGCAGATCAGACAACAGATAGAGCTATTGGCATTGCAGGCGCAGGAGATCCAGAAAAGAAAAGACCTCTCCATGAAGATCTATGAAGCCAGCCTTTCCTTTAAACCTAATATTGGGCAGATCTATTATTTATATGAAAAGAAGGACGGAACGCATATACTTTCATTAGTGTCACCAAAAGAATGGGGACCATCAGGTCCATATTCAAAATTCATAGCAGGAGTGAAATTGCTTGCGGACCATACGTGGACAGAGATTTAAGAAAATTACAACCACACTCTTTCCCAACATGGTTCTTCTTATTAATTTTGGCCCGTTTTATTGGAGAATGCATTAAATCTAAAATCGAAACAATAAACTCTCACCACCTTGACCAGGCTTTCCGTTAATATTAACAAGATTGCGACACTGAGAAACTCCCGCGGCGGTAATAACCCTGATGTAGTTAAAGCGGCCGTGGATGTGCAACGATTTGGAGCAGATGGGGTAACAGTCCATCCCCGCCCGGATGAGCGCCATATCCGTTATGATGATGTGCGCCAGATAAAAAAGATCATCAAAACCGAGTTCAATATTGAAGGAAACAGTACCGAACAGAAGTTTGTGGATCTGGTGCTGGAAGTAAAACCTGACCAGGTTACACTGGTGCCGGATACGCTGGGCCAGCTGACTTCAGACCATGGGTGGGACACTATTAAAAACAAGGATTACCTGCGGGATATGATCAGTGTGTTCAAAAAAGCAGGGATCAGGGTGTCCCTATTTGTAGACCCTGTGGTAAGTATGGTGGAAGGTGCAGCACAGACCGGCGCAGACCGGATTGAATTGTATACTGAAAGTTATGCGCATCAGTTCATTAACCGCAACCAGGCCATCGTTCCTTTTGTAGGAGCTGCCAAAAAAGCAAAGGAACTTGGACTTGGATTGAATGCAGGCCATGACCTGGATCTTCAAAATCTCAAATTCTTCAAACATAATATTCCCTGGCTGGATGAGGTGAGCATTGGTCACGCCCTTATTAGTGATGCCATTTATCTTGGACTGGAAAATACTGTTCAGCTATACAAACGCCAGTTGGTTTAGCACTCGGGAATTTCCTGTTTTCTGAACAGAATTTTAACGGCTGAAAAGCATGGATCGGCGTAACTTTAAAGCTTCTTACCAACTGTAATCGTTTAAAATGAAGAAGCTCATATTTTCATTCGTATTGTTATTGCTTACTCTTTCCCTTTTTTCCCAAAAGATGATTGTTCGCAGGCCAAATGGACAATCGGATATTGCAATGGAGCAACCCCTGATCATAGTGGACTCCATAGAATCCGATTTCTATAATATGAAAATAAAGCCCGATCGAATTGAATCGATAGATGTACTGAAAGATTCAGCTTCCGTTGCCATTTATGGAGAGAAAGCCAGGTATGGAGTGGTTATCATCCGTCCCAAAAAAGGAACTGAACTGTTACGATATCCCTCCTTACTTACCCAATATAATATACCAGAACAGCAGTTCCAATTAAAGCTGGCCATTGATAATATAATGGTGAGAGATGCAAGTAAGTTGGTTATTGACCGGAATGATATCCAAAAGGTGGACGTGATCACAGATGTTTTATGGTATAGTCCGCAGAATGCAGGTCCGGAAGAGAAGTATATCAATATTGAGACGAAGAAAGATAAGAAGCCGTAGACCTTAATAAAGCTTCTGAACCAACTTTTCGAGACAATCCCAATCCATAAGGAAAATTTAGCCCTTTAGTAATAAAAAAATGGGGGCCCGCCTACCACGAAAGTTCAGCAGATGATAAAGGCTAAGTGATTTTCGTTTACCACCGCCATCGGTGGGGCAGGGTTGTTTGAGCCCGATGCATCTCCAGCTGATCCGTATGTTCGACGCGAGTTTCCCTGGGTTCTCGACTTAATAAGTAAATCACTTAGCCTTTATCATCGTCAGACAAAAAAGCTAACGGAGGATCCATTTAATTTTTTCCTTAAATACCTTACTTTATTCCATGAACCGGGAATGATCCCCATTTAGAAGCTTTATTGATCCCTGAACGGGAATTATCCTATGATTATTTGAGCCATTTACCCGTTTGAAAAGGCATTTTTAATAGTTTATTATAAAAAAATGAACATAGCCGACAAACAGGCTGTTATAAAAGCGGTATTTTTATTGACGGTTTTTTACGAAATGGAACCAACCTCTGATGAAAAAGGAATTTTACCAGGTTATTTTTGATAAACAGCGAAAGATGGAGGCTGTTCCCTCCAATGAGATCATTGCTTCCTGGGCCCAGGAACTGATTTTTGTTCTATACCCTGAAAAGGCTGAATACCTTTCCAAAACCGTGGAAGAAATGGCGGAGCGTTTTGATACACTTGAGAAACAGCTTGCCAGGATCCTGAATGCCACCAAAGCATGCGGTAATCATGATAACAGAGAAATAGCAGCCGGATTTTTTAGTAACCTTCCTGAAATTTACCGGTTACTGAATACAGATATTGAAGCCATCTACACGGGAGACCCCGCAGCCAATAGTAAATTTGAAGTGATAAGAGCTTATCCCGGTTTTATTGCCATCTGTTTTTATCGTATGGCACATGCCTTATTGAATCTTGATATTCCACTGCTCCCTCGCATACTTACAGAATATGCCCATTCAAGAACGGGTATTGATATACATCCCGGGGCCGAAATAGGTGAATACTTCTGTATTGACCATGGAACCGGTATTGTTATCGGAGAAACCTGTATCATAGGAGATCATGTAAAGCTTTACCAGGGAGTTACGCTTGGTGCCATGAGTGTAGACAAAAGCCTGGCTTATACCAAACGTCACCCCACGGTGGAAGATCATGTGATCATTTATTCCGGTGCTACTATTTTAGGTGGCGAATGTATTATTGGTCATCACAGCATAATTGGAGGTAATGTGTGGCTTACAAAAAGTATCCCCCCCTACTCTACCGTTTACCACCGCCCCGATATTGAAGTGGTTGAACAAACTAATATTTAAACATGGCGAGCATAATTGATCTGGTTGGCAATACTCCTCAGGTAGAAATAAAGAAACTGAATCCCAATCCAAAGGTGCGTGTCTTTGCAAAGCTGGAAGGAAATAATCCCGGCGGAAGTGTGAAAGACCGGCCTGCGCTCAATATGATACGCTCAGCACTGGAGCGCGGTGATATTAAACCAGGTACCCGGCTGGTAGAGGCCACAAGTGGCAATACAGGTATTGCACTGGCAATGATTGCCAGGTTATATGATCTGGAAATAGAACTGGTAATGCCTTCCTCTTCCACCCGGGAAAGAACTTTAACGATGGAAGCCTTTGGAGCAAAGGTGACATTACTGGACAGCATAGAAATTTGCCGTGATTATGCCGAGGAAAAAGCAGCTGCAGGTGAAGCATTCATATTAAATCAGTTTGCCAACAGCGATAATTATATGGCCCATTATAAAACTACGGGGCCAGAGATCTGGAAAGACACTGATCAATCTGTTACTCATTTTGTGAGCTCAATGGGTACTACAGGGACCATTATGGGATGTTCACGATTCCTGAAAGAAAAAAATCCTGCCATACAGATCGTAGGTTGCCAGCCTACAGAAGAATCTTCAATCCCCGGCATCCGTCGCTGGCCGAAAGAATATCTTCCTAAAATATTTGAACCGGAGCGAGTTGACAGAGTAATGGATGTTTCTCAAAAGGATGCTACAGAAATGACGAGACAGCTTGCCAAAGCAGAAGGGATTTTTGCGGGAATGAGTAGTGGCGGAGCCGCCACGGCGGCTTTACGTTTGGCAAAAGAACTTACATCAGGTGTAATTGTGTTCATTGTTTGCGACAGAGGAGACAGGTATTTAAGTAGTGATTTGTTTGGATAAACAATTCCTTGCAACATTTTTACTTCCACTCCGGCATTTGGGATAAGAGTTGCAGATTCATACCCTTCTTCTCCCATCCATAACTTGTTTCTCCATTTGTTATCACCAAAAAACCAACCGGAATGGCTATATGATACCGCAGCACCTGCTGTAAAACGCCTTCATTAAGTTTTATCTCAGGTGCTTTACATTCAACCAACATCCAGGGACGATGCTGTTTATCATACACAAGTATATCAAACCGCTTTTTTAATTCTCCCAGTTGCAATGCTTTTTCCTGCGCTATCAGATCAGCCGGACAGTTTTTTACCTGCACAAGGTATTGCACAAAATTCTGTCGCACCCATTCCTCCGGCGTCAGCAACAGCCATCTCTTACGCAAAGGATCAAAAATGAAATCTTTCTCCTTTTCCTTCTTCGTTCGGAAAGAAGGTTCAGGAAACTGAATAGAGAGCATGCTTCAAAAGTAAATGATTAAATTGCAATAATCTTAGGCAGGAACAGCTCATTCACTTAATACAAGCCGCATGAAGACAAAACAGGAAATTGTAGAAAACTGGCTGCCCCGCTATACAGGGGAAAAGCTGAAAAACTTTGGTCATTATATTCTGCTAACTAATTTCAGTAATTACGTTCATCTCTTTGCCCAGTGGAATAATGTACCGGTAGTAGGCGAAGGCAAACCTATGCAATGCGCCACTTCGGAAGAAATTACCATTATCAATTTTGGAATGGGAAGTCCAACAGCTGCCACTATCATGGATCTGTTAAGTGCTATTGAACCCAAGGCTGCCCTCTTCCTGGGGAAATGTGGCGGTCTGAAAAAACGAAACAAACTCGGAGACCTTATCCTTCCTATCGCGGCCATCAGGGGTGAGGGTACATCTAATGATTATTTCCCTGCTGAAGTGCCGGCACTGCCTTCATTTGCACTGCAAAAAGCGGTCTCTACCACCATCCGGGATTATGGAGTGGACTATTGGACGGGAACTGTATATACTACCAACCGCCGGGTATGGGAACATGATGAACCCTTTAAAGAATACCTGCAGAAAATAAGGG
>CAMLGP010000146.1 GCA_946479535.1 uncultured Bacteroidota bacterium | reverse complement strand
TGTAATTTGATAAATCCAGTTGCTTTTTGCAGGAATAAAATGGCCAGTGCAATTGCAGTTCCAATAATAATACCTCTTAGAGTAATGATCAATCCATGCCGGAGGAAGATCATTTGAACCGTGAGGTCAGTTGCGCCAAGGGATTTCAGAACACCTATCATTCTCACTCTTTCCAGTACCAGTAACAGCAAACAGGAGATCAGGATGATCACAGCTACTGCCAGCATAAAACCGATCAGTACATTGCGGGTGACATTCTGCATGTTCAGCCAGTCGAATATATTGGGTGAAATATTCTCAACGCTTTGTGTATCCCAGGTGGGAGGAAAATTATCCAGGTTATAAATTGACCAGACGGTGGTATCTATTTTGTGATAATCATGAAGGAAAATTTCATAGCCTCCGATCTCATCGGGATACCAGTCGTTCAATCGTCGAATAAGTCTTATATCTCCAATAGCAAAGGTCTTGTCGTATTCTTCAATGCCGGTTTTATAAATACCGGATACGGTCAGTTTATCAGGGCGAAAGGTTCCATCAGGGCGAATAAAGTAGATCAGGATTCGATCATTGACTTTCAGTTTAAGCTGTTTTGCTGTATATGCCGAGATCATGATATCACGACTATAGACTTTATTACTGAAGCTGATTGGTTTCCCTGATTTGATAAATCGTTTGAAATAGTTAAAATTATAAGTGGAGTCAAATCCTTTCAATAATACGCCTTCCATATCCTCCTTCGTTTTCAGCAGGGCATATTTGGTTGCAAAAGGGTGGATATCCTGGACATTAGGATTTTGTTTGATGAGATCAACAAGGGTATCATTTTTGACGATAGGAGTTTCTTCAGCGATCAGGGCTTTGAACGGCTGTTTTTCCTGTACCCGGATATGGCCCCAGAAACTGAATACCTTTTGACTTACCTCTTCCTGGAAACCGTTGGCGAAGGATAGGGTGATGATCATTACCGCTACTCCTATAACGGTGGCGGTGATTGATAACCGGATAATGAACCGGGAAAAGGACCGATGTTGATTAAATGCTATGCGATTTGCTATAAAGCCTGCAACCCTCAAGATGAATAAATTGTCTTTTTATGTCGGTAAAATTAGGTGGTTAAAAATATTTATCTGCTTTTTTGCCCTTTTTTCACAAATTGCATGATAGATGAGGAGTAAAACCCGAATTAATATCAAAAACCTGTTGCTGATCCTGGTAGTTCATTGTTGCATACTTTCTCATGCGCAAATACCCGATCACGTCTATCGTTCCAATATACATTCTGTAAAACTGTTTAAATATGGTGACATCTATAGCTATCCCATCATAATGCTTAATAGCGGGGACCAGTTGGAATTGCATTTTGACGATCTGGATGCCGATGTAAAGAGTTATTACTATACTTTTCAGCTTTGTAATGCAGACTGGAGTCCATCCAGTTTGCAAACCTTTGATTATATCCAGGGGTTTCAGCAGAACCGGATCAGCAATTACCGCTATTCTTCCATTGCGCTCACAAAATACACCCATTACCAGGCGCTATTTCCAGACCGGAATTCACAACCTAAACGATCAGGCAATTACCTATTGAAGGTTTTCCGGAATAATGATACTTCAGATCTCTACTTTACCAAACGGTTCCTGGTAGTTGATAATAAAGTACAGATATCGGCACAGATCAAACAGCCATTTAATTCCCAGTACTATTTAACTGATCAACGGGTGGAGGTGGTAGTAAGTACTGCAAGTGCAAGAATTAATACACTTTCTCCACAGGATCTGAAAATAACTGTGCTACAAAATTATACCTGGCCTACTGCTGCACGAGTGGACCGGCCAACCATTTATCGCGGTAACTATTATGAATACAGTGATGATGCAACATCTTTTCCATCGGGAAGAGAATGGAGATGGATTGATTTGCGCAGTGTGCGACTGATGAGCGAGCGGATGCAGCAGATTGTGGATACCGCAAAACGGATTGATATATTTGTAAAGCCGGATACGGAACGCAAACAGCAGATCTATTTTTACTATCATGATCTGAATGGACTATTTACCATTGAGAACACGGATGGAAATAATCCTTACTGGCAAAGTGATTATGCCTGGGTGCATTTCACTTTTGTGCCGCCCGGTAACCAGGCCTATGCCGGGAAAGACCTGTACCTGATTGGTGAACTTACCAATTACCTGCCCAATGATTATTCCAGGCTTGAATTCAACCGGGAAAAGGGGGTGTATGAAAAGGCCTTATTTCTTAAACAGGGATACTATAACTACTCCTATGTTACCGTGAATGCGGGTAAGCCTGCAGGTAACCGGTTTTCTTTTGAGAGTACGGAAGGGAACTTTACCAATACAGAGAACAATTATACCATATTAGTCTACTTCCGTTCATTTGGCTCCCGTGCAGACGAATTAATTGGGATTACCCAGTTAAACTCCATGAATCCGAGATAAAACAAAATATTCCTGTACCAGATCATGAATTAATCGATCTGTTAATCCTGCTATTAATCAACTTCACCTGTCTCAACCGGTATATTCGTACCGGATCAAATTTCCATTTATAAAAACGGGAATATTGATTTTAGACCACGTCTAAATACATTAGAAAAATAAAATTATTCTAACACGATCTGCTTAAACCAAAAAGAAAAATGAATTCCAGGAAATTGATACCCTCATGGAGCAACCGGCCCTTTTTAGTTGTTGTTATTGGTGCGGTAAGCATTGCTTCCCTTTCCGCCATTATTGCGCCCGTGCCCAAAAAGAAAAAGACACACACAGAATGGAAAGATTATGGGGGTGGTCCTGATCAATCAAAGTTTGTTGATTTTAAGCAGATCAATAAACGGAACATTGGTAAACTCCAGCTCGATTATGTTTATTCCTCAGGTGATAAAACGGAGTATTATAAATTCAATCCCATTATAGTAGATGGGATCATGTATGTGCTTGCGAAAAATAATTCACTGGTAGCGCTGGACCCCGCTACCGGAAAAGAGATCTG
Organism: uncultured Bacteroidota bacterium; assembly: GCA_946479535.1. The sequence goes on along the minus strand of CAMLGP010000146.1, from coordinate 3,871 downwards.
GATACATACCGGTTTGCGGGGAATCACTCAGCGGGGAATAAATTTCTGGCAAAGTCCGGATGGCAAAGAAAAACGGCTTCTTACTGTATTCGGAAATTCTTTACAGGCCATTGATGCTATAACAGGCAAATCCATATTGACATTTGGTGATAATGGTTCAGTTGATCTCAAAGAAGGGCTTGATCGTGATCCAACATTATTTAGCAGGGCTACACCCACTTCACCCGGCCATATTTTTGAGAACCTGCTTCTATTGGGATCCTTCCCTGGCGAGGCTTTATTTTCAGGTCCCGGCCATGTACGTGCATTTGATGTAATTACAGGTAAACAGGTTTGGATATTTCATACCATACCATTTCCCGGTGAACCAGGCTATGAGACCTGGCCCAAAGATGCCTACAAATATGGTGGTGGGGCCAACTGCTGGGGAGATATAACAGTGGATGAGAAGCGTGGTATTGCCTTCTTTCCATTGGGATCGCCAACGTACGACTATGATGGATCAGACCGTGAAGGGCAAAACCTGTATGGCAACTGTGTGCTTGCGCTAGAGGCGCGGACAGGAAAATATATATGGCATTACCAGACAGTTCACCATGATCTGTGGGATTATGATATCAGTGCAGCCCCGCAGCTCATAACTATTAAACATAATGGCAGGAATGTGGATGCAGTGGCGGCCGCTTCAAAAGGAGGGTACCTGTATGTGCTGGATCGCGAAACAGGTAAGCCAATATGGCCCATTGTGGAAACACCCGTTCCGGCAAGTGATATGCCTAATGAAAAAGCCTGGCCAACACAGCCCATACCAACTGTAATACCTCCATTTACCAAACATATTGCCCGGTTATCAGATCTGAACCCTTACTTTACCCCGGAAGAAAAAGAAAAATGGGGAGCCCGCCTGGCAGCAGCCAAATCAGCGCCCTTCCAACCGCTCTCTGATAGATATGAAACGGTAAGCATACCGGGAGCTTTTGGAGGAGCCAATTTTGAGAACACCGCATCCAATCCTGATAAAGGCATTGTGTATGTGCTATTTTCCAACGAGCCCTGTATATATCAGTTGAAGAAGGTTGATCATAGTGCCCGTAATGGGAATGCGGCACGTGCAACTGCGGGAAGGAATGCCTATGTGCTGAGTTGCCAGGCCTGCCATGGTGCGGATCAGGCTGGGATACCGGGAAATGGGCCATCATTGTTGAACCTGGGAGGCCGGATTAACGCCAGTGAATTCAAGCTGCTGGTATCACAGGGTAAAGGCCGTATGCCGGCGCAGCCCCATATTGATGAAGCAACCCTATCAGCCCTTTATACCTTTCTAGCACCGCCAGTGCGTGGCAGTAATGTAAAAGTTGAGCAGATACCCGTAACAGGCCCGGTGGTAGCAAATGGTCCTGCGCCAATGAAACCAGCCAATTTCGGAGCAGGGATGCGGGATTATCCGGAAGGATATACAGGGCCGAGATCTGAATATGCCGAAGTAAAAGGTAATGGGATCAGTGTTGCCAACCTGCTTACGCCGCCATGGTGTGGAATAGCCTGCTATGATCTTAATAAGGGGATTTTAAAATGGACGGTTGGTCATGGTACAGATCCGAAAGTAGGAATTGATGGGTTGGGCTATCCGGGAGGATCATCAAACAAAGGAATGGTTGTGACAGCATCAGGATTATTGTTTGCAACCAGTAGAGATGGCCACATCTATTGTTACGATGCTGATAGCGGTAAAAAATTATGGACGTATGATCTGCAACGTGAAAACCCTAATGGTGTTCCGGCCATGTTTGAAAAGGATGGCCGGCAGTACCTGGTAGTGGTTTCATGTGGTCCGCTGCGTGACAAAAAAATGAAGGAAGAAGATGTACCAAGGGGCTACCTGGTATTTGCGCTTCCGAAAAAGAAATAGTCATATACGGAAAAGCCGGTAACAAAATGGTTTATCTCCGTGCAACTCATCGAGTGCCAGTGACCCTGTCAGGCGTCCTGCTTGTGGTTGGTGGGACACGAACCCTGGCGCGACCCACAGGGTGAATTTATCAGGTAATACCTTCAGGTTAGAATTTGATTTTCCGCTATCTTTGCGGCGGCAGGTCTTACACGACCAGCTCCTGCTGAACCTCCCCAGGGCCGGAAGGCAGCAAGGATATGTGGTTGTAGCGGTGCGATGTGAGGAGCCTGCCTTTTTTTTCTTTTTACACTGCTGAAGATACCTTCTCTGGAAATGTTGCCTTACATACATTTTTAAACCAACAAAAAATCTCTGAATAATGAAGTTTTTTATCGACACGGCTGATCTTGCTCAAATCAAAGAAGCTAATGAACTTGGAATACTGGACGGCGTTACTACCAATCCTTCCCTTATGGCGAAAGTTGGCATAAAAGGACAGGAAGCTGTATTTAATCATTATAAGACCATTTGTGAGATTGTGGATGGTGGAGATATCAGTGCGGAAGTAGTATCTGTAAATTTTAAAGATATCGTTGAAGAAGGGAAAAAGCTGGCAGCCATTCACCCGAATATTGTGGTAAAGGTGCCTATGATAAAAGATGGCGTTAAGGCTATGAAATGGTTTACGGATAATGGTATTCGTACCAATTGTACGCTGGTATTTTCTGCCGGTCAGGCAATCCTGGCTGCGAAGGCCGGGGCTGCGTATGTATCTCCATTTATTGGTCGTATTGATGATAGCAACTGGGATGGGGTAGAGCTGATCTCCCAGATCTCACAGATATATTCCATCCAGGGTTATAAAACAGAGATCCTGGCAGCTTCTATCCGCAGTGCGCTGCATATAGTAAAATGTGCGGAAGCCGGAGCAGATGTTGTAACAAGCCCACTGGAATCGATCATGGGGTTATTGAAACATCCGTTAACGGATATTGGTCTTGCCAAATTTTTGGAAGACGCAAAGAAGAGTGCTTAAGAAATTATTCAAACCTCTTTCAATAAGGAAGGCCCTCGCCAACGGCGAGGGCCTTTATGTTATGGTGACTCATTCGGTAATAATATGGATTACCTTCTCCTTCTTTTGTTCCCTCCCTGCATTACTTCATCTTTTGAAGGCAGGAATTCAGGATCAGGTTTTTTCTTGATCCAGATGGTTCTTTCGATTCTTTGGGACGGATTGCTTTTGAGTTCAGCCCAGACAACAATTTTTTCTCCATTGAAACCGGGAGGTATGATTAGCTCATTGCCGGAAAACTCACAGGCAGAAGACCCAAATTTCACCTCTTTGGCGGTCATTGGCTGCCAGTTTCCATTAGACAGTTTGCCATCCACGTTGATATAGTTATGGGTGCCCTTCTTCAGGCTATCAGTATACAGGTGGAAAAAGATGCTATCCACTTTTTGGGCGGGTAACAGGGACCAGGCAAAAACACAGGAGATAATAAGTAAAAGTTTCTTCACATATCTGAGTTTACAGACTAATAGACGATCCTTTCAACTTAAAGGTACGGCGATTGAGAGGGTTAACAGTTTTTTGACAAAGGTGCAGGGTAGCCAGGTATGGGCTAATCAGACAGGTCAACAATGCGGGATTACCAGGTCCTGGACTAATCAAACAGGTCAATTATGGCAGGATCTCCGGACTCCATTGCCAGGAAGCGGAATGTTTTTCCCCTTGTGTCTGCTCCTTCGCGGAGACCTGGAAAACGGTTCAGGAAACGTCTTACCCAGCGAAAATCCCTTTCTTCAATGGCAAAGGCAAGGTCATCCAGTTCAAAGGCAAGATGGCCTCCCAGTTCCCGGAGGTATTCAATGGCCCAGCCTGCTGGCGTGGCGCCAAATTCGCCATCCCGTTTATTGATATCTGCTCCGTGATCCAGCAGAACGGAAACAATTTCCTTATCGCCTTTCATTGTAGCG
>CAMLGP010000145.1 GCA_946479535.1 uncultured Bacteroidota bacterium | reverse complement strand
AAGGAGGAGGTATACTTTCTGAATTTGTAATACGGACTGTACAATGCTTTTTGCTCTCCTCTTCAATAGTAGCAGTGAACAGACTGCCCTTGCCATCTGTAAGATGTAGCGCACCACCTTTTTTCATGCGCAATACCTGCACTACATGCCTGGAGGTATCTTCATCTAGCTGGATGATTGCAGATGAAGGAGAGTATTGGGATATATAGAAAAAGGGAAGCTGCATTTTTTAAATTCAAAAGTAAAAATGCCCCCTGAAAGTATCTAACTTTTAGGGGGCATTTCTTCTGGACAGGCTTTTTTACTTTTTAAAAGGGATCCTCGTCATCGGCAATATCATTCATACGGCTTCCGGTCTGAATGTATAATTTGGTATCACCGCCGCCGCCGGATTCATCTATCGGTTTCCAGCTGCCGCCCGGCAAACCAATTCCGCTATATGGATCTTCATCCCAATTGGTAAATTTCTGTATGTGCAATAATGCTTTCAGTTTAACAGTATCCAGCATACCATTCCTGTGCTTCGCGATCTTCACTTCAGTAAGCCCTTTAATATTATCTCCTTCAGCACTGGTGGTCACATCATAATATTCAGGCCTGTAAAGGAACATTACCATGTCTGCATCCTGTTCAATGGCTCCGGATTCACGCAGGTCACTCAATTGTGGTACACGGCTGCCGTCCTTTGCACCTCTTTGCTCAACAGCACGGCTTAACTGGGAAAGTGCAATGATCGGTACATTTAATTCCTTTGCAAGTGCTTTCAGGTTCCGGGAAATATTGCTGATCTCCTGCTCACGGTTACCATTGCGGTTTTCATTGGTACCACTCATCAGTTGGAGATAGTCGATGATGATCATCCCGATATTATGCTTGTTCTTTAACCGGCGGCATTTTGCTCTCAATTCAAAAATATTCAATGCCGGAGTATCATCAATAAAAAGTGGAGCCTGTGCAAGGCGCTGAATACCTCTTGCATACAGCTGTTTCATTTCATGTTCTTCCAGCTTGCCTCTTGCAATCTTTTCGAGCCATATTTCACTTTCAGCAGCAAGGATACGTTGTACCAGCTGGCCCGCGCTCATTTCAAGAGAAAACAATGCAACAGGCGTTGTTTTGGTTGGATGCATAACTGCATTTCTTGCCAGGTTCAACGCAAAAGCTGTTTTACCCACGGCAGGGCGTGCAGCCAGGATGATCAGGTCAGTATTTTGCCAACCGTAAGTGATCCTGTCAAGATGAGTAAATCCACTGGGCACACCCGTTACATCTTCGTTTTTATGGCGCAGGTCTTCAATCCGCTGGATGGTTTTCACCAATACAGAGTCAATAGTATCAAAATTCTTGCGAAGGTGATTATTGGTGATCTCAAAGAGTTTGCTTTCGGCATCATCCAGGAGGTCAAACACATCGGTTGAATCTTCATAAGCATCACCGATGATCTCACCGCTAATACGGATCAGCTCACGCTGGATAAATTTCTGGAGAATGATGCGGGCATGTGCCTCAATATGGGCAGAAGAAACAACAGCATTGGTAAGGCGGGTCACATAATAGGGACCTCCTACCATTTCCAACTCTTCTTTGAAACGAAGTTCTTCTGCAACTGTTAAGATATCGATGGGTTGGCTTTTATTGGCCAGGCTTTGCATGGCCATGAAGATGCGCTGATGCGCTTCAACGTAAAAACATTCCGGTTTTAATATCTCTACAATAGTATCAAATGCGCTTTTTTCCAGCAAAACGGCTCCCAGCACGGCCTCCTCAAGGTCTTTAGCCTGTGGGGGTACTTTTCCGTAAACCATTGTGCTGAGATCAACCTGGGTTTTTCTTCTTTTCCGGTCTTTGTTTAAGTTCGTAAGATCCATGTTCGTTAGTAGCGATAAAAATTTTAAACCATTAGTTATTCACCAATGACCGTTGGGCTTCTCGTCTTATCGTGATCGTGGACGAGGCTGTAATTCCAGGCTTATTTTAAGGGAAATATTATTTCCTTGTTATTTCTTTATGATCGGAATGTGTCCAGCAGTCTGAAAAGCGAAATAAAGCGCAAAACAGCTTTGAAAAAAATTTTTCTTTCTGCACCTTTTTTCACCAGCTAACTTCAGGTTATCCACATAGGTAGTATTTTGAAAATTTCGAAATTTCTTTCTGTTCCGCATTCCGATTTAATCGATAGTGAACCCAGGCTGAGAAAAAGGGGAAAGATCAACCTGAACAATTTCAAAATTTCCCAATTTCAAAATTTCAAAATAACACTGCCCCTAATTCACTAAAATAATCTGAAAATATCCTTCCATCGCCCAATCAGTAATTTACTGAATTAAAGCAAGAGTTCCTATAAAAAAAATGTACCAATCGGTGGATATCTTTTGATGCATTGAATGCCAGTAAAGGATGAGTGGCACAATAATTCGATATATTATAGAGTTATAAATAAAGCTCTTTTACCATAACCGCTGCCTTACTGCAATTGTTTCACAACTAAAAACGCTCATATGGAAACCTTTAAAACCGGCAGCCACCCCCGCCCTGTGATTTCACAGGCGGAAAATAATACCACCCTATGGATCGGCCATCTTCAAAACGATCCCACTGATCATTTTGGCGGACAAACTTTTACCTGCCCTTCAGATGGACAACTGGACAACATACAACTGTATGCCTCAGCTATCCAGTATCCCGGAGAGATCCAATTAACAGTTCATGAATTTGATCCCGAAACAAAAACCTGGGGACCTTCTTTTGCTGAATCATCCCTGGAGGTAAAAAAAGATGATCATGATAAATGGATCCGCTTTCATTTACCATCACTTCAGCTAAACAAAGCCTCCACTTATGGCTTTCGTGTGCACAGCAGCAACGCAATGATCGGATTGGGTGAAGCTGTATGCGATAATCAAAACCCTTTTACATTTGGCCACGAGTGGAATGGTGATTCAATTAATCAGAGAGGGCATTATTACTCTTATTTCAGTCTCGCTTTTAAAATTGAACTGAGGGCCTAGTGGAATTTTGAAATTGGGAAATTTCGAAATCTGTTTAGGCCGATCTTTCCTTTACTTTCAGCCTGCGTCACAATCGATCAGGTCGGAGAGTTCCACAGAAAGAGATTTCGAAATTTCCCATTTTCAAAATAACCCCTACCAATAACTCCCCTCTCCCTTCTCCTCCCCTTTCCCCTTTTCGTTATCTTCGCCGTCATTATGACAATTTCGTATAAATGGCTTGGCGAATACCTGCCTGTAGAAGTTGAACCTGAGCGTTTGAGCAGGATACTTACCTCCATTGGCCTGGAAGTGGAAGCCATGCACCACTATGAAGAGGCCCGTGGAGGATTAAAAGGACTTATCATAGGGGAAGTGCTCAGTACTGAAAAGCACCCCAATGCAGATAAACTCAGCCTTACCAAAGTTGATATCGGTAATGGAGAACCCCTCCAGATCGTTTGTGGCGCTCCCAACGTAGCCGCCGGGCAAAAAGTTGTGGTAGCCACTGTTGGCACCACCATCTATCCTGTTACCGGTGAACCACTCACCATGAAGGTGGCCAGGATCCGGAATGTTGAAAGCTATGGAATGATCTGCGCAGAAGATGAGATTGGCATAGGCAGTTCTCATAATGGCATCATGGTTTTACCTTCCAACCTAAAAGTTGGAATACTAGCTGCAGATTATTTTCAACCGTATGAAGACTGGATCTATGAGATAGGGTTGACCCCAAACCGCATGGATGCAATGAGTCACTGGGGTGTAGCCCGTGATGTTTGCGCGTGGTTAACACACCATGACAAGCGCGACCTCAAGCCTAAATTTCCTTTTCCCAACAGCTTCAAACCAGATAACAATACAGCTCCCATTCCAGTTGAGATAGAGAATAAGATAGCCTGCCAGCGCTTCTCTGGTTTAAGCATCAGCAATATTACCATTGGCGAATCACCGCGCTGGTTAAAACAACGACTCAAGGCAATTGGCATTCGCCCAATAAATAATATCGTAGATATCACCAATTATATACAGCATGAAACCGGACAGCCACTTCATGCGTATGACAGGGCAGCCATCAAAGGAAATAAGATTGTAGTAAAGAATCTTCCTGAAGGAACAGTGTTTGTTACCCTTGATGAAAAAGAAAGAAAGCTCAGCAATGAAGACCTGATGGTATGTAATGAATTGGAAGGAATGTGCATCGCCGGAGTATTCGGCGGACTTCACAGTGGAGTTACAGAGACCACTAAAAACATTTTCCTGGAATCAGCCTGGTTTGATCCCGTAACCATTCGTAAAACTTCTTTCAGGCATGGACTCCGTACGGATGCCGCTTCCCGTTTTGAAAAAGGAACCGATATTTCCAATACTGTAACAGTGTTGAAAAGAGCGGCTTTGCTGATAAAAGAGTTAGCGGGCGGAGAGATCAGCTCCAATATAGTTGATGTATATCCTGACCCATTTCCCAAGACGCAGGTGGGCATCAAATATCATTTTATCAGGAAACTAAGTGGCAAGATCTATCATTCAGATGCGATCAAGAATATCCTTGTTTCTCTTGGCTTTGAAATAATAAAAGAAGGGATTGATGAATTGCTGGTAGCAGTACCTTATCATAAACCCGATATCAACCTGCCGGCAGACCTGGTGGAAGAAATACTCCGGATTGATGGATTAGATAATATTCCCATCCCCGAAGCTATTACCATTACCCCTTCTGTTGAGGAGAATTATGGAACCGAAGCCTGGCGCGAAAAGATCTCAGGATACCTGGTTGGGCTGGGTTTTAATGAGATCCTTACCAATTCAATTACCAATTCGGCCTATTTCACCCAGGCAGAGCTGGCAACTGCCGTGAGTATGCTGAATAACCTGAGTGCTGAATTAAACATTATGCGCCCATCTATGCTGGAAACCGGGCTGGAGGTGATTGCGCATAATCTCAACCGGAGGAACAATGATCTGAAATTGTTTGAATTTGGAAAGACCTATACATCAGAAGGTGTTGGCAAATACCATGAGCCGGAGCATCTCTGCCTCTATCTTACGGGTAAATACCTGGAAGATAGTTGGCGAAGGAAAGCTGAACCGGCCGACCTGTATGTATTAAAAGGTATAATTACAAAACTGATCCAGTTACCAGGCATTATCCTTGATACCCTGGAAATGCTGGAAGATCCTAAATTCAGTGAAGGCTTCCTTGGCAAGATCAATGGCAAGATCCTTTTGCGTGCGGGCTCGGTAAATAAAAAGATACTGGACCGTTTTGATATAAAGCAGCCAGTGTTCTTTGCAGACTTTGACTGGGATTATCTTTCCCAATTGGCCACTTCACTAAAACCTGAATTCAAAGAGATCCCCCGGTTCCCGGCCGTTCAGCGAGACCTGGCATTGGTGGTTCCCCATCAGCTTCCCTATGCAGATGTGGAGAAAAGCATTTTTAAAATCAGGTTGAATAAGCTCAGGCAAATTAAATTGTTTGATATTTTTGAAAGTGAAAAGTTGGGTGCTGGCAAAAAGTCCCTTGCTGTGAACTTTACTTTCCTTGATGAGGAAAAAACACTAACGGATAAGGAAATAGATGGCTGGATGAACACGATCATGAGCACTTTGGAGAAAGATTTGCAGGCTGAGATCAGAAAGTAGCAAGGCAACTCAACATCAAAACCAAACACCATGTCATTAGGAGAAGAGCAACTTAAACGTATCCAGGACAAACTACAGCACCTGCTGAAACAGCATGATACCCTCCAAAAAGAGAATAAATGGCTGAAATCTGAACTAACCAATAGCAAAAAGCAGGAAGCGCAGCATCATGAGAATATTGACCGCCTGAAACAACAGGTTGAAGTGCTTAAACTTACCAGCGGCGAAATGGATGAAACAGAGAAGAAGCAATTTGAAAAGCGTATCAACAGTTACCTGAAAGAAATAGATAAGTGTATTGCAGCGTTGGGTACCTGACCAACTAACCAAATATGAACCACCCACCCGCCACCACTTCCTGGTATAACAGGAACGGGATGGTCCTGTTAATTCTACTGCTTTTTTCTGCCATCATATTTGCACCTGTATTTACTACTGATTACGTCTACCTTGATGAAGCATACCAGTTATGGAACAGGGATACAGACAGCAATTACCAGATGTTTGCCAAAAATGGAAGATTATTTTCCGGCATCTATTTTCAAAAAGCCTTTCAGTATGTCTCTTCAACTCATGCGTTAATATACCTTCGAGTCCTTTCACTGGCAGGATGGTTATTTTGTTCCTGGCTGCTTTTTCATTGTTCCAGACAATGGGTCAAAAAACTTGATCTTTCCCCGCTACTTCCGCTCTTGCTTGCAATAGCATGTATCTGCAGTAGTTCGGTAACTATTTATGTTGGCTGGGCTTCCGCCGGACAGATTTATTTGTCGTTTATTACAGGATTGCTATCAGGACATCTTCTTTTTGGCGCAGTGACTAATCCGGCCAGCAAAAAACTCAATTATATTTTGAGTATCCTGTTGGGCGTTCTGGCACTGCTGATTTACCAGGTTGGTTTTGGTGTATTCCTTTTGCCTTTTCTTCTCTATTGGCTCTCGAAAGAAACAGTTAAAAAGCCTAAGCCGTTCCTCATCGGCCTTTCAACGTATTTCATCATTTACCTGCTCTATTTTTTTGTATTTCTGGCCTATCGCCAGGTTTTACATATACAACATGATAGCCGGACCGAACTGGTCATTCAACCTCTGAAAAAGATCTCCTTTTTTTTCGGAACCCCCTTTTCACAAGCATGGAGTTTGAACCTGCTGGTAAACCTGCATAATATTATTTCCCAATTGGTTCCAGTGCTTTTATTGGCAGTCTGGCTGATCCTGTTTATTAAGCAGGCCAGGCCACGCAAAACAAATTCCGTTCTCATACACCT
>CAMLGP010000144.1 GCA_946479535.1 uncultured Bacteroidota bacterium | reverse complement strand
TTAACCCTGATGATATTGAATCTATCAGTGTTTTGAAAGATGCATCTGCAACCGCGCTTTATGGTTCCCGTGCTTCCAATGGTGTGCTTATCATCACAACCAAAAAAGGTACAAAAGGAAAACTGCGTTATAATTTCAATCATCAGAGTTCTTTCTCCGATATCTCCCAAAAAGTAGACGTAATGACTGCTGATCAAATTCGATCAGTAATTACAGCTGATGCAGTTGCTACAGGAAATAATACCTATAAGAATTTACTGGGTACTGCCAATACTGACTGGCAGGATGAGATCTACCGGTTAGCTTATGGAAATAATACCAATCTTAGTTTGAATGGCGCAGTGTTGAATATGCCCGTTCGCGCTTCTATTGGTTATTATGGACAGGAAGGCATATTGTTGACTGATAAGTTCAAACGCTTTTCTTCTTCCCTGAATCTGTCTCCCAAATTCCTGGATGATCATTTATCCGTAAACCTGAATGCAAAATTCAGTCAGACCAATAATGTGTTTGCTGATGGGGGCGCTGTAGGTTCTGCAGTGGCTTTTGATCCTACCCAGCCTGTACATGGAGGCAAATTTGGTGGTTATTATGAATGGCAGCAGGCAAATGGTCTTCCTATTGATCTATCTACCCGTAATCCACTTGCCCTTCTTGAATTGCGCGACAATACATCAAGGGTAAGACGCCTGATAGGAAATGTTCAGATTGATTATAAACTCCATTTCTTCCCTGACCTGCACATCATGTTAAATGCCGGAATAGACAGGGCATGGGGACGTGGTAATGATAATACTGACTCTTTATCTGCAACCCAATATAAAACAGGGGGACGTAAGGTATTCTATAAAGAGGGAAAGGAAAACACCCTGATTGATGTTTCTCTATTTTATGTAAAGGAATTACCTTCTATAAAGAGCAAGATAGATGTGCTTGTAACGCATAGCTACCAGGATTTCCTGACTGATAAATTTAATTATGCGGCTTTCAGTTATCGCAAAATAGCTGATCCTGCACACCCTGAGAAGAAAGATACCATAGCCGGTTCGGAACCCAAATTCCTTACGGATAAACCTGAATACAGGCTGGAATCTTACCTGGGCAGACTTAACTATACTTTCAATAATAAATACCTGCTGACGGCTTCTCTTCGTCGTGATGCGAGTTCCAAATTCTCTCCTGAAACCAGGGTGGGCTACTTCCCTGCATTTGCTGCAGCATGGAAATTAAAAGAAGAATTCTTACAGAATGCGCCGCTTTTCTCCGATCTGAAACTAAGATTTGGATGGGGTATCACTGGCCAGCAGGATGGAATTGATTACTATTCTTATCTGCCGCGTTATGCAAGAAGCGTTAACCTGGCAGCTACCTACCAGTTTGGAAATACTTTTTATGATTTCCTGAGACCATCAGCCTATGATGAGAATATAAAATGGGAAACAACAACAACTACTAACCTGGGCCTGGATTTTAGTCTTTTGCAAAACAGGATCTCAGGTTCTGTGGATGTATATATGAAAAAGACCAAAGACCTGCTGAGCAGGATACCAGTTGCGCCAGGTTCCAACTTTGATATAGAGCTGCTGACAAATGTGGGTAATATGGAAAATAAAGGAGTGGAGTTTGTTTTGAATACCACGCCTGTAAAAACAAATAAGGTGAGCTGGGACTTTGGTTTTAATGTAGCCTATAACAAATCCAAGATCACTAACCTTCTCAAATTCCCTGATCCCACTTTCAAAGGAATATCCGTGGGTAAGATAAGTGGAGGTACTGGTAACCTTATCGGCAAATATGCTGTAGGTTATGCTCCTCCAACCTTCTTTGTTTACAAGCAGGTATATGATAGTAAATCAGGCAAACCTATTGAGGGATTGTATGAGGATCTCAACCGTGATGGAAAAGTGGATGAACTGGACCGTTACCTGTACAAAAAACCATCACCGGATGTTTTGCTTGGGATCAACACACAGTTAACCTATGACAAATGGTCATTTAGCATGGCGGCTCACGGAAGTTTTGGGAATTATCTGTATAATAACTTTAATTCCAATAATGGTGTGATCCGCGCTATCAAGAATCCGCTCAGCTTTATTGGCAATGCATCTTCTGATTATTTTCAGTCAACCCAATTTGTGAACAACCAGTATTTCTCAGATTATTATATTGAAAATGCCTCTTTCGTACGGTTTGATAATATCAATTTTGGATATAACGCAGGCAAAATTTTGGGAAGTACTACCAATACACGTATTACAGCCAATGTGCAGAATGTAGGTGTATTCAGCAAATACAAAGGGCTGGACCCTGAGAATTCAGACAATTTTGGAATAGATAATAATATCTATCCAAGGCCGATTGTATTTACTCTTGGTGTAAACGTTGATTTCTAACTTATTTAAATGATTGAGGATATGAAAAGCAAATTCATTAAAAATATATCGCTTGTACTGTTGCTGGCAGTGATACTGGTATCCTGCGCGAAGAAGCTGGACCTTTTTCCGCAGAATGACCTCACTCCTGAGACCACTTATGCTTCGGTTGATGGCTATAAAAGCGTTTTGGCTAAAATATATGGAACCTTATCGATAACAGGAACTCAGGGTGCTGCAGGTGCCCCTGATATTGCAGGTGGACTGGATGAAGGTTCACAGGTTGCATTTATCCGTATGTTATTCAATTGCCAGGAACTGCCAACAGACGAGGCAGTTGTTGCATGGAATGACCAAACGATCCATGATTTCCATGATCTGAAATGGACAGCGTCTGATCCTTTTCTAAAAGGTATTTATGCTCGCCCCATATATAATATCACACTGATCAATGAATACCTGAGGGAGTCAACAGATGAAAAACTGGCAAGCCGGAAAATTACAGGAACAGGCGCCGATGATATAAAGAAATCAAGAGCAGAGGCAAGGTTCCTTCGTGCATTCAATTACTGGGTAATGATGGACCTGTTTGGAAAAAGCACATTCATTACAGAAGAAAATAAAGTGGGAACTGATCTTCCCGGAGAGATCAACCGTGCAGATCTTTTCAACTATATCGAGAAGGAATTAAAGGATATAGAAGGAAGTCTGGCCCCAGCTAAATCAGCGGAATATGGTCGAGTTGACCAGGGAGCTGCATGGGCGTTGCTGGCACGTATGTATCTGAATGCAAAAGTTTACACAGGAAATACAAAGTATACTGAGGCGATCACTTATGCCAAAAAAGTCATAGGTGCCGGTTACACACTACAGCCTTTTTATTCGCAATTATTTATGGCGGACAATGACAAGCGCAAGGATGAATTCATGTTTGCGATTAATTGTGATGGTTTACGTACACAAGCCTATGGCAATACAACTTTCTTTGTTCATTGTGCTTCTGGCGATGATCATGATGAGTTTGGCGTTGGAGGGGGCTGGAATGGATACCGTGCAACCAAAGGGCTTGCTGACCTGTTCCCCGACCTGTCTGGCGCAACGGACAAAAGAGCTATGTTCACTACCAGTAAATATGGTACCAGCCCGGGACAGATCGCCATTAATGACGTAAGTGATTTCTCCAACGGATTGCATGTTAATAAATGGAAGAATATTCGCTCTGATGCCGGAGCAGTATCAGACTCAAAGCGCGATTTCTCAGATGTTGATTTCCCGGTTTTCCGATTATCTGAAATGTACCTGATCTATGCCGAAGCAGTATTGCGTGGTGGTACCGGAGGTGATGCCACTACTGCATTGAACTATATTAACCTGATCCGTATAAGAGCTCATAACGGGATCACAAATTATAATATTACTGCTGGTGAGCTTACCCTGGATTTTATATTGAAAGAGCGTGGAAGGGAATTGTATTGGGAAGGACATCGCAGAACAGACCTTATCCGTTACGGGTTACTGACAACCGGCACTTACCTGTGGCCATGGAAAGGTGGTGTATCATCCGGAACGGCAGTGAACGACAAGTATAACATTTTCCCGATTCCTTCCGAGAACAGATCGGCAAATCCCAATCTTACCCAAAACGACGGATATTAAAATGATCACCGGAAAAAAATCATATATGAAACAGCTATCAAAAATTGTTTTTGTTTCCTCCCTACTTTTTACGGTGATTATTTCCTGTAAGAAGGATGAGAACAAAGTATTCCTGGAAGAAAGCAAAAATCCAGTGCTTACTGCTTCCACAGCCAACATCACCCTGGCATTTGTCAATGCTGATAAAGAGGCGGTGAAATTTTCATGGACCAATCCTGATTATCGCTTTAACACAGGCATCAGCTCACAGGATGTGTCTTACCTGGTAGAAATTGATAAGAAGGGGGCCAATTTCAATGGTTCCGGTAAGCAGACAGTTGCGGTGAGCAAGGATCTAACTCTGTCACTCCTGACTGGCTAGCTGAATGATTACCTGTTGAATCAGCTGCAATTACCACCAGCTGTTGCTGCTGATATTGAGGTGAGGGTAAAGGCAAGTATCAATGGAGCAGCTACTGTTATTTCAAATACTCTTTCTTATAAAATAACTCCTTACGCTATTCCTCCCAAGGTTGATCCTCCTTCAACCGATAAATTATTCATTACGGGAAGCGCAACACCAGCCGGCTGGCAGTGTGCCTGTGGAGAGGCGGAGAATACAGCTCAGCAATTTACCAGGGTGAGTGCAACATTATATGAACTGCCGAGTATTGCTTTAACAGGAGGTGGTTCTTACCTCTTATTACCGAAATATGCAGACTGGGGAGCAAAATATGGATTCACAGGTGCTAATAATCAAAACAATGTGAATGGAGATGATTTCAAAGCCAATGGTGGTGACCTGCTGGCACCTGCTGCAAGCGGCAACTACAAGATCACAGTAGATTTTCAACGCGGAAAATTCACAGTAACCAAACTCTAACATGCTTAATCAAAGGATATGAAAAATTTGATCAAACTATTTTTATTGTCTGCGGTAGTTACTGTGCTATATACAGCCTGTGATAAAGTAGACGAATTACCTTATTATGATAATGGTAAAGCAGTAACGCTTTCCAGTTCTGCCACTACACTTGCGCCTCCTGCAGCTGATTCCAATAAATCTGTATTGTCACTAAGCTGGACTTATCCCAACTATGCAACTGATTCCAGCAATATCAAATATGTGATTGAAATAGATTCTACGGGTAAAAATTTCGCAAATGCTACAGGTAAGTCAGTATTGAAAAGTCTTACAACTTCTTTTACCGCAAAAGAACTGAACACTATTTTGCTGGCAAAGGGTTATGCTTTCAATGTTCCGGTAGATATGGATGTAAGAGTAATTTCTTCTTATGCCAATAATAATGAGCGGCTGACATCTAACACCATTAAGATCAGGATGACGCCTTATAAAATACCTCCTAAAGTTGCTTTACCTGCCTCTAACCGAGTATTTATTGTAGGTGATGCCACCACATTTGGATGGTCCAATGATCCTGCTCCTGCTTTCCCTGCTGCAAGAGAGTTTGCCAAACTGGATGAAACTACCTGGGGCGGAATCATGTATTTAAAAGGAAGTGGCGCCTGGAAATTATTGCAGACACAAGGTAATTGGGATACGCAGTTCCACATGGTAAATGGTGGTACCTCAGCTGCTGGCTCATTTATCCAGGAAAATGCTGATCCCGGATTTCCAAGCCCTTCAGTTGCGGGTTGGTATAAGATTATTCTTGATTTTCAAACAGGAAAGTATACAGTAACTGCTGTAAGTAATGATCTTCCACAGGAATTATATATGACAGGTGATGCAACAGTGGCCGGATGGACAAATACTCCACCTGTTGCTCAACAGTTCACCCGTTTGAATAGTTCCGAATACAGCATTACTGTTACACTGGCTCCAGGAAAATATTATAAATTCCTTTCCATGCAGAATCAATGGCAACCACAATTTGGTGGAAGCTCTGCAACTGGTGGAACACTCGGTGCAAATTATGGTAGCGGAAGTGATCCTGATGCAATACCAACGCCAGCAGCTGCCGGATCATACAAGATCACTGTGAATTTTATAACGAATACCTATACAGTCATACTATAACTAAAGAGCAGTCACACACATAAGCAGTCAGGAACAGGGTGCGGAGTATTGAAGAATCCATTAATTAGCAAAGCAGTTGGATTCTGATACACTTCGTACCTTTTTTATTTAAGGATGTAAGAGTTTACTCTAAGTGAATATTTCCGGTTCAACTTAATATTTAAAGCCCTCACCTGCATTTTTTTTGCAATATGTACATCTAACACAAAGAAAAAGAATTCATTATGCTATGTAATTGTAAATCAGACACTTAATAAGTATAATCCAATTGAAGGTGCTTCTGTGATTCCAAAAGGAACTACTAATGGTACTTCAACCAATGCCAGTGGTGATTTCAGTATTTCTGTACCGGGTAATGTCAACACGCTTGTTGTTACTTCCGTTGGATACGGAAGGCAGGAGATTACCATTGGTTCTGACAATACAGCCAATGTTTTAATGGATGCGATAGGCCAGGATCTGAATGCCGTAGTTGTTGTAGGATATGGCACTGCCCGTAAAAAAGATCTTACTGGTGCGGTTGCTACCTTACAGGCAAAGGATTTCAACCAGGGGGTTGTTACAGCACCAGACCAGTTATTGCAGAATAAAATTGCTGGTCTTGAGATCACTAACAACAGTGGCCAGCCTGGTGTGGCTACAACCATCAAGATCCGCGGTAATAATTCCATCAGGGCGGTTAATAATCCGCTGTATGTAATAGATGGTGTGCCACTGGATGGCCGTTCAGCCAGACCGAGTGTAAACCTTGGTGCAAATGGTTTGGGCTTTGGCACCACACCTGATGCCAACCCTCTCACTTATATCAATCCTTATGATATTGCGCAGATAGATGTGTTGAAAGATGCTTCTACCACGGCTATTTATGGAGCCCGCGCCGC
>CAMLGP010000143.1 GCA_946479535.1 uncultured Bacteroidota bacterium | reverse complement strand
GTAAATAAGGGCAAACTGTAAGCGCCGGGTATATGTGCATGACTGAATTCGCCTGGACTTCGGACATCCAGCACAGGGTGCTCTTTGGAAAGTTTAAGAAACTCAGGTATAGACAGCCTGGTGATGGGCATAACCGGGCAAAATTAAGTATTCTACCGGGAAGCGAAGTTCAGGAATGCCTATAGAAATTCCCGTTTGTGCGCATGCCCCAGTATCATTATTATCATAGCCAGCCGTGGCAAAGCATTAAAATTCCTATCAGCTGTTTATTGGAGGGTTGTAGTCAATTAGGTCTTTTCTATCAGAGTTATCCTTTAATCACCTACCATTAAACTTTCTATATTTACAGGAATAAACACTGCAACCTTGAATAAATCATGTGCACTGCTGCTTTCCATTGTTCTATGTTCCATTCTCTGTTATGGACAAAAGACAAAGACCATTCCTGTTTTAATCATTGATGGTTTCAGTAATCATGATTGGAAACAGACTTCCCTGGTGACGAAGAAGATACTGGAAGGAAGTGGAAAGTTCAAGGTAGATATTACTACTATTCCTGCTGATAGTGTTGAGCGACTTTCATGGAGAGCTGATCTTAAAAAATATCCCGTTATCATTCAAAATTCCAATAATCTTTCAGACCCTGGTTTGAAATGGCCAGTAGAAATGGAAAAGCAATTGGAAGATTTTGTAAGAAAGGGTGGTGGTCTGTACATACTTCATTCTGCCAATAATTCTTTTCCGCACTGGGCGGAGTATGAAAAGATGATCGGGATGGGATGGCGGCCAGTCACCTCTGGATATGCATTGGAGATTGATTCAAATAAAAAGATTGTCCGGTTGCCTCCCGGTGAAGGGAAAAACACCAGTCATGGTGCGCGCTTTGATGCAATCATAACAAAATATACCAATCACCCAATTAATAAGGATTATCCGGATCAATGGAAGACAGCCAATACTGAGGTATATAATTATCCACGTGGAGCTGCAGAAAATCTCACTGTATTATCTTATGCTTATGATAGTTCACAAACACACAGGTACTGGCCGGTGGAATGGGTGGTGAAATATGGGAAAGGGAATGTTTACAATTCAAGCATGGGGCATTTATGGAAGGGAGATATTTATCCGCCTGCTTACAGGTGTGTGGGATTTGAAACCACAATGATAAGAGTTACTGAATGGCTGGCTACGGGAAAAGTAACTTATCCTTTGCCACCAGATTTCCCTACAAAGGATGCAACAAGTCTTAAGCCCGAATCCTATTTTTCCCATTAACAGGCATAATAGTTGACCTAATACCTTTAAATTTTTATCATGCCAGTATATGTAGTCAATGCCTATGATATCAACGATCCCCAAACCTTTAAAAAATATCCACCACAGGTAGCTCAGTTACTTCCAAAATATGGCGCCAGGGTTCTGGCAATGGATACTGCACCTAAAGCCCTGGAAGGAAAGCCCCGGACCATGAATGCCGTAATAGAATTTCCCAGCGAAGAAGCAGTGATGGGATTTTATAACGATCCGGAATACCAATCGTTTATCCATTTGCGGCATGACTCCACTTCTAATACTACCATGCTTATGCTAAAAGCCTTTGAAAAAAAATAGGCAGGTAGTTTCAGGGCAATGCTTATATTTAAAATAAAACTATGGCTTGCATTCCACCAGAGACCCGGCTGTCAATACTTTATGGCAGACGAATCTATCTTTTATCAATAACGATTTTTCTTTTGTTGTCTCTTCAGTATTTTTCTTCCGAAGCCCAATCTTACTCACTGGAAAAGACAATGCCTAAATCCGGGAAACTGGTTAAGGATAAACCAGTTGACAAGGGTTGGGTTAATCTCCTTGCAAATGCAGACGATTGGAATTTTGAGCCAAGCTATTGGAAGCTAAGCAATAATCTTTTTCATGGTGAATTGGGAAAAGAACCTCAGCATCATTACAGTTATACAAAAAAATCTTATGAGGATTTTGAACTGAATGTAATGATAAAAATGGTAGGAGATGAGAACGCTAATTCAGGTGTATGCATCCGGATAAATCCCACAAGCTGGGATGATGCTCCCGGTTACCAGATTGATATGGGAAAAGGCTACTGGGGTTCTCTTTGGGAAGAAAGAAGAGCGAGCATGGTTCAGAAATTCCCGGATTCCCTGGTTTCAAAAGTGGTTAAATTCAACGATTGGAATCATTATTATATAATTGCGAAAGGACATCATATACAAGCCTGGCTGAACGGGGTAAAGACAATCGATATTGTTCATGATGCAGGTTTCTCTTCTGGCAAGATCGGCTTTCAGCTTTGTCATTTACATGACCACACCACTGTTGATGTTAAATCACTTTATATACGAGAAATAAAATAGTGCATTTGGATTTTTGATAGTATCGCTAATCCCTGCCAACCCATCAATCATGAAATTTCAATTTATTCTTTGCCTGGTAATATTTCAATTATCAGCAGTAGCAATTAATGCGCAGGAATTTGCCGATGATATTATTGGGGTTTGGCTGACTAATGGAAAAGAGCCTGCCAAAATACAGATATATAAGTCCCGCGATAAATTCTATGGAAGAATAATCTGGCTACAGAACCCTGAAAAAGATGGGAAGCCAAGAGTTGATGAGCATAATCCGGATGAAGGTAAACGCAGCCAGCAGATCCTGGGCCTGGCAATTCTAAATGGATTTAAGTTTGATAAAGAGGATAAAGAATACAGTGGCGGAAAGATATATGACCCTGAAAGTGGTAAAACCTATAATTGCCAGCTTTCTCTAAGGAGCAGGAAAACCTTAAAGGTCAGGGGATATGTTGGCTGGTCGCTGTTTGGCAGAACGGAGTTGTGGACAAGATCGAATTAATCGCACCAATATTTAAACCGATTGCATTATCATTTCGCGACTTTTCAATCAATTTCCGCTTTCCGTCAACATTCCATCACCTATTTGTAGACAAAATGCTCCCTATCCCCGGAGTTTGTCCAGTTATATTTACAACGCATAAGCATTTAGGAAGGATATTATATACATAGTATCCCAGGTTCACAGGTCTGTAAGCTGACCATAATAGCAAACAGGCCTTATTACCTGGACCTGCAGATCATTCGAGCCAATTAAGACTTTCCATCGCTGCATCAGGTTTTACTGTTAATACCTGCAAGAAAAGTATCATTTGCCGGGTTACTAACTATTGTCCCACCTCTACTATTTAGATACTTGATATAGCTTTAACTCTATTGGATATCTTTAATGTTACAGGAAGTTTAGCGGAGAGATTAAGCTGATATAATATGAACTATAGATAAAATAGTATTATTATCAGGTAGGTATTATCCAGTAATTTTAATTTCAGAAACCTACTGCTATATGGAATACAAATGCTCTGCTATGATGACTACCGGCATCCACACGCCCGGTTCAAAAGCCCCTCCTTTTTATTCACTGCCACATACTGATCATTATAAGCCAGTTTAGCTGTAAGCCATCTGTTAACAGTTGAAAGATTATCATTATTCTTTTTACACGCATATAT
Organism: uncultured Bacteroidota bacterium; assembly: GCA_946479535.1. The sequence continues at coordinate 3,434 of CAMLGP010000143.1, read as the reverse complement.
ATAATAACTACTACTTCCAACGCCCCAGGCAATTATTTAAACTTCAATTATCAAAAATGACAAGAAACTTACTGTTTTATGAAGGCAAGTCAGGGAGAATGGTGCTTCTAACCTTTCTGCTCGTTGCGTTCACAGGCATGGCTGCTTTTGCCCAGAACAAACAAATCACAGGGAAGGTACTATCGCCAGAAGGTACCGGCTTACCTGGTGTGTCCATTGTTGTTAAGGGAAGTACAAAAGCGACTACTTCGGGAAATGATGGATCGTTTTCTATTGATGCGCCAGCCAATTCAACGCTGGTATTTACTTATGTAGGTTTTGCAGAGCAGGAAGTAAAGGCAGGCGATGCTGCAATGACAATTAATTTAAGTCGCGATATTAAGACCCTGGATCAACTGGTTGTTATCGGTTATGGTACTGTTAAGCGCAGGGATGTTACTGGTTCTATCAGTAGTGTGGGTGCAGCTCAGATTGAAAAGGTGCCTGTAACATCATTGCAGCAATCTTTGCAGGGCCGGGCTTCAGGTGTTCAAATAACAAATAATGATGGATCACCGGGTGCTAACGTTTCAGTATTGATCCGTGGTGTAGGTAGTTTGGCAAGTGGCGGTAATGAACCCCTTTATGTAGTAGATGGATATCCTTTGGGTGGTGGCATTAATAATCTTAATCCAAATGATATAGCAACGATTGATATCTTAAAGGATGCATCTGCCACTGCCATTTACGGTGTTAGAGCAGCAAATGGCGTTGTGATCATTACAACTAAAAAGGGCAGGAGGGATGGTTTACAGGTTTCAGTGGATGTATTCAACAGTATACAGTCTGAACCCAAAAAATACGATGTACTGAATGCCCAGGAATGGGCAACCCTGGCCAACCAGGTAGCTGATGCCGATTCCCTTCATAATTTTGTTGAACTTCCCAACTGGCGCACTCCTTCCTCATTAACCGATATTAATTGGCAGGATGCCATGTACCGCGCTGGTTTGACCCAAAACTATAATGTTGCCATCCGTGGTGGTAATGATAAAGTGCAAACCGCAACATCAATTGGGTATTATGATCAAAAGGGTATTGTACAGGGTTCTTTTTTCAAGCGTTTATCCATGGCGCTGAACCTGGATTACAATCCTGTTAAATGGCTTAAATCTTCCACCAGCGCAAAATACAGTAATCAGAATTCCAACAATCCTTATGGTACTGGTAACCTGGCCAGGCTGGCTCAATTGCCTCCTACTATGGATGCCGGAAATCTGAAGACTAATCTGATCAAGGATGCTAATGGAAACTACGGTTTCTTTAATCCGAAGAATACTTATGTTGCAAAATATTCCAACCCGCTGTGGAGCATAGAGACGAATGATTATGAGAACCTAACCAATTATTTTCTTGGTTCATCCTCCATGGAAATCATGCCTATTGAAGGTCTGCGCTTAAAAACCAATGCAGGGGTTAATATCAGCAATTATTCCGGATCCTATTTCCAGCCGGAAGATCAGCGTATCAATGAACAATATAACCTTGGTGGACCAACACAGAATGCAAACTATAATCAGCATCTGAATCAATTCTTTGAATGGTTGTGGGAAAACACCATTTCTTATGATAAGGTCTTTGGAAGACATGGTGTTCATTTCCTGGCCGGTGTTTCAGCCCAGAAAAGTACTACTACCATGATGGGTGGAAGCGGTATCCCAAGAAATAGTGTGGTAAGGGATCTTGCCCAGGTTGATAACCTGCGTCTGGATGCAAATGGTAATGGTAAAAATATTGCCACGCTCGCTTCCCAGTTTGGACGGGTTACATATACTTACAACGACAGATATTCTATTACAGGTACAATCAGGAGAGATGGTTCATCCAAATTCCCTGAAAAGAACAAATATGGTATATTCCCATCAGGAGCTGTTTCCTGGAAGGCTATTGAAGAGCCTTTCCTTAAAGACCTGGCCTGGCTGTCAGACCTTAAAGTAAGAGCAAGCTATGGTGAAGTAGGTAATCAATTGCCTATTCCGCTATTCCAGTTTGAGCCACTTTATTCTACCGGTTTGTCTGCTTCCAATAGTGGTAACCTGGGTTATCCCTTCAATAAATTATACCAGAACGGTTATGCTCCCATTCAGCCGGCAAATCCGGATCTGAAATGGGAAACGGATTACCAGACAGACTTTGGAATTGATGCTGCCATATTGGATGGTGATATCACTTTTACTGCTGACTGGTTCAGAAGAAGATCAAAAGATTTCCTACTGCAACTCGCTGCACCTGCTCAATCAGGTTATAATACACTAACGCGCAACGTTGGTAGCATGGTAAATACCGGGTTGGAATTTGCCGTGAACTATAATCATAATAAGTCAGGAGCTTTCAAATGGAGTGCTGGTTTAACACTGACTGCCATTAAGAATAAACTGACAAGTATTACATCAGGAACAAAATTCGTAACAAATTTTGGGGGTTTGACTGTTGAAGGACAGGGTTGGGGAACATTCACCCAGACTTATATTGGTCAGCCTGTAGGAGAATTCTATGGCTATAAAGTGCTTGGCATCTTCCAGTCCCAGGCACAGATAGATGCATTGAATGCAGCAGCAAAAGCAAAGAATCCTGCCAATCTTTATTATCAGAGAGCTAATAACCGTCCTGGTGATCGTTATTTCGCTGATATAACCGGAGATGGTATTGTAAATGCGGATGACCAGGTAAGCCTTGGCAGTCCTCAGCCAAAACTCTTTGGTGGATTGAATTGGGATGGTTCTTACAAACAATGGGACTTTAATCTTTACTTCTATGGAGTATTTGGAAACAAGATCCTGAATTACATGGAAAGTTCACTGGAAAGCTTCCAGAACCGTGGATTTGTTGGAGTGCAAAATGTTAGCAAAGATTATTATCTCCATCACTGGACTCCTTCCAATCCTTCCAATGAATTTGCAAGGGCCATGTATAATGATGATGAAATTGGAAGTAATGTGCCATCCAGCAGATGGATCGAGAACGGCAGCTTTGTGAAATTGAAAAATCTTATGATAGGCTACACTTTCCCTCAGACTATGATAAAAAAGATCATGGCTTCCAAACTCAGGGTTTATGTTTCAACACAAAACCTCTTTACAATAACCAAATATTCTGGTCTCGATCCTGAAATTGGTATTCAGCGAGGCAACGCAACCCAAACCGGAGTCGATAATGGTACCTATCCTTCCTCAAGGTTCTATACCGTTGGCTTCAACTTAATCTTTTAAAAAAGACAGTTAAACACTACAGATATGAAAATGAACAAAAATAAGTGGACGCTTCTGTTAGTCATATTCGTTGGATGTGTGATTGTGGTTTCATGTAAAAAATCATTCCTGTCACAAACCAACCGTTTTGGTGCAGGACCAGACGCTACTTTTCAGAAATCCTCCGATGTGGTTGCACTGGTAAAC
>CAMLGP010000142.1 GCA_946479535.1 uncultured Bacteroidota bacterium | reverse complement strand
GGAACAGTACCTCCTTCCACCCCCACATCATTTACTGTTTCATAATTATACCTTACGAAATTATTGGAGATATCCCTGGTTTCCACCAATCCCCAGTAAGCAATATTATTGGCATCATCTTTTAATACAGCGTTATTCACTACACCTGATCCGGGCCTGCCACCATAATAATTCTTCCTTCCGTTTTTCTCAGTTACTTCCCACCAATAATTTGTTGGACCACTACCATGCCGAATGATCTTATTAAAGTTACTTTCTACCCTGGGATAGAATCTTTTTTCTGCAGCACGGGCTACAAAATCAGAACGGTTATTGATGGGTGCAATGGTTTCCCCATTTAAAAAGTACGATTCTGATTCCCAGTTGGCGTCATAACGAGGCACGCCCCATCTTGTTTCAATGGAAATGGCAGGAATGGACAGATTCCATCCGGTACCCATCCAGCTGCTTCCGACTTCATTATTATATTGTAGCTCAAGATCCGGCTCCATGCCCAGGCGGCCTTTAGGCAATCTCATTGCAAAATTCAATACGGCATTACCCGAACTATTTGCTACTGGAGCGCTGATCAGTGATATGCCTTTTGAAGGATCAGCAACAGGAATATCTTTTAATGCAATTGGAGAGTATGCGTCTGTAGAAGGTGCTTCAGGAATATCGATGATATCTTCAAAGGGGTTTTCAACAACGGGATCTTCTTCCTGGGCAAGTTCCCTGTTAGAGGAAGCAGTCAGGGAAGTTACTGGCCGCTTAAATGTGAAAATAGTGGCCAGTAACAGAACCGTGAAACAGGATAGAACAAGAACACTACGCATTTTAAGAGGGTTTGGCAGTTTTATGGGTTATTTCGCAATAACAATTCGTTTGGTTGTTTTTGATAGTCCTGATGAGAATACCAGTTCATAAACGCCACTTGCTGCTATTTCTCCAGTGAACAGGTAATTGGCACGGCCTTCTCCTTTCTGAATGGAAACCAGCTTGCCTTCCGGTGAATAGATACTCATGGTTATAGCTGCCGGCTTATCCAGCGTTATCCTTGCTTTGAAGGCAGACGTGGATGGATTGGGGAATACGGTAACATCATACAAAATATTATTCTGCAATGCTTTCACCAATACATCCTGACTATTGCTACATCCATTCTTAGTGCAACGAACAGTGTATAAACCGGGTGTTGTAACAGATATGGTTGAATTGTACGCCTGGAAATTTGAAGGGCCAGTCCATTCCCACTGCATCCCGGATGGCATGTCGTTTCCTGCATTCAGTTCCAGTGGCCTCATGGAGGGAAGGGTGTATTGATCAGCCAGAGACACGGGCAGTGGCAGATCAGCATTGTTGATATAAAAGGAATCAGTATATAATTGCTGACGGGCATCTCTGATCTTCAAAAAGTATTTGCCGGTAACAAGATTAGAAATGGCAACGGGAGACTGGCTGGTTTCAATCCTCTTATTAATAGAGAGACCAACTGTATTCTGAACGGTGAGCTGAAAAGGGGCCTGTCCACCCAATATCTTAATATCCAGACTTCCGGTTCCGGGATCAGAGCACGCAGGCTGGTTAATAGTGGAGGCCAGCAAGAGACCCTGACCGGCAATGATGGACCATACATCTTTGCCAGATCCATCTTTATCCCAGACAAGATCATTGAAATATGCTTTGCCCTGGGCATCCAGTTTATTCATCCTGACAAACTCTGAAGTTGCCGCATTAAATTTCCCTTCTCCAGAGCGATCTATCAGTAACCAGTATACGGGTTGAACAGCTGCAGCAGCATCAATGGGTTTAGTATCAAGCACCAGGTCAGTTGTAAAAGGCCGAACATTACCATAAGGTTTCATCAGCCAGCTCCTCTGTAGTAACAGGGGCAATCCGGGGATCTTTGAAGCGGTTGAAAGAGGCATATCATTATCGCCCCATAATAGAAATGAATTATTGATCAGTTGATCTTTGGAAGAGAGGGTCAATAATCCGGGAGTGTTACTGCTAGAGGCAATGGATTGATCAAGGCCGCCAATATCATCACGACAAATTCCAGCGATATTCCGATGCCATTCAGGATAATCATAGCCATCCCAGACCTTAACACCAGCACTATTGAGATAAGTTGCGGCGGGTTCAGTTAAAGTGATACCATATTTCAGTGAAAGATAAGAAGCTACCTGTAGCCGCTCTGTACTATTTAACACGCGATCAAATACAATAAACTCAGGCACCAATCCCTTGAAATTGGAGATTGGCAGTTGAGGCGTTGCAGGCTTTGTACCAATATTCAGGTATTGACTGGTATGAACAACAGAATCAGGTTTGTGTTGCACATATACATTTACTTTCGGCTGGCTGCGGACTATATCAATGTAATTCATGTACTGGTAATCATCCAGATCAGCCATTCTATCTGTAGTAAGTACCAATGAAGTTTTTTGTGCGGAAGTGATATTCCAGATATTGCTTTCAGAAGCCGTGTCCAGGGATTGATAAACGGTGAAGTAGCTGGCGCTATTAAAATCATGCGAGCCAAGATTGACTCGCATGGGACGTTGGCCTGACAACAAAAGAGAAGGATGAAAATTAAGCGTGCGCACCGTAGCGTTTTCAAAGGTGAGCACGCTGGACTTATCACCTATATAACTGCGTAAGGCAGGTAAATGATGCAGCGTATCAGTACCATACCAATGTATGGCTCCTTTTATTCCACCAGGCGATTGACTCTTAACTGCCGGGACTAAAAACCCCAGCATGAAAAGCAGCGGCACAAGTTTCATGAGATACTATAGGTTGAGTTAACGATTGGTTTGGACTGGTGGTGTATTTATCAAAACAGTGTCTCAAAATTGACGGCCACAGAAAACTCGAATAGGGTGTTAGCGTTCTTGGCCGGGATAAAGTTGTAAGAATTGGCCTGTGTTTCCACAGCATTTGTAGCGCTCCAGTAGTATCTGCCACCTATTTTTATAATTTGATTAATATCATAAGTTGCATCCAATGCAAGACCGAAATTATTCTTGCCTCTCAGCACATTTCTCAACTGTTGTTCCTGCTGGAGATCAGTTCCAAAAGCATCTTCCTTACCTGCCCCCCAGGATTTGTATTTGATATTGCGGGTGGCCACATTGATCCCAAGGAAAGGACCGGCGCCAAGTCCCACTTTACCAGAATAGGGAAACCATTTTGCGAGGCCTACAATATTTATATACTGGTAGGCGAACTGCATTTTATAATTAAAATCCTTGTCGTAGTTGTTAAACTCCACATCACCACCCTGGGCAGAATACATGATCTCTGAATCGAAACCCAGGCGTTCATCCTCCAGTTTGTATTCATAAAAAATACCCAGGTGCCAGCCTACGCGATTTGATTCCTTGATAGTATAATTAATAAAGTAAGGTTCACTCAGGATGATAGTTGATAAGTTGCTGATCTTAGAATAGTTAGCACCTGCTCTCCCTCCGAAAGAATAGATCTGTGCATGCGTGGTATTGGCTACTAAAGAGGACACAACCATACATAAGATCAGTGATCTTACCTGCATTTTTTACTTATTTGATGTAAAGGTTGGTCAATAAAACAGGGGCGTCAATCCCATAAGTATGGGACAAAGAGGAATCAGCCTAGGAAGGTTGGGGAATGTAACAACAATATGGGAGGGGGAAATAATTGGGCAATTTCGAAATTTCCCAATTCCAAAATTCCTTTAGTTCTCTTCCGTTTGTCTTTCAATGCTCCATAATTTTCTTCTGAACTCGCTCAACTTGTTCAGGACAGAATTTGAATGATGCATGGATTGCTGGATCATGTCTGTGAGTGTGATGAGACATTGCTCAGTGCGCGTAGTAACTTTCAATCCTTTGCTCTTGTCAGATTCCTTCAGAAGAAAATCATGGAATATGGTGAAGTAGGTCTGGAGTTCCCTGGCATAACGTTCTTTACAGTTAAGGTAAAAAGAAGCACGTTCGGGAGTAAATTCCAAAAATTCGTTTTGACCTGGTTCAGCAGGAACCAGGGATTGCATATGGTTTAACAATTCTTCGTCACGCTGATTGCTCAATCGTACAAAAGAAAGGAAGCCATGCAAGTAAGATAAAACCTTTGTAAGGAATTTTTCCGGGTTATGATCATCTGTAAGATAACTGGTAAAGATCTTCGAGAGATTATGAATATATTCTTCCAGCTGTTTATTACGGGGAAGGTCTTCCTGCTTAAGCACAGCACAGATCTCATTGATACGGGAGATCAGGGAAAGCTCTTCTTCAATATTATTTAGTATAGATCTCTGTTCATTCTGCTTATTGTCATAAGAACGAATGAAAACAGTATTGAATTGCTGCTGTTCAGGCAACGGGAATTGAAAATGGCGGTTATTCCGGCGCACATTCCATATAAAATCGGTAAGGGTATGATCACTCATCTCGGTGGATTTACATTACAAAATTAATACGTACACTTGATAGTAACAAGGGTTATGCCGATTTAACAATTTGGTTTACTAGAGGTAACAGATATAGATTTTTAATTATTTAAAGATTTCCCGTGGCATGGAAAAAAGAGGGCGTAAGACGGAAGAGAAAATTTATATGATTTTGACAAGTACGGTGTGATGTAAACACAGTGACGACAAAAACTAATATTATCTTTTATTAACATGCGTGATTATGCCAAATAATATTCTTTTCCTCCAGGAAATATTGTTTTAGCTCAATCCGGGTAAAGACAATAAAGGAATATTGGTCTTCTCTGCGAGCTTGCGGGTAACGCTCTCACTAAACATACTTTGCCAAAAACCATGTTTTCGATGAACCGTTAGGATCAGGGAAGCTTTTTCCTTAGAAGCAAAGGACAGTATCCCGTCTGCTATATGGTTACAGATTTGGTAATGGAACTCCGGATCATATGTATCAAGCAATGCATGCAAAGCCACTACCGCCTTCTCCCGTTCTGCTGTTGGTTCATCTTCAGATTCTTTTTGAATATGTATAAGATGCAGTTTTGCCGGGAAGGCATTTAATACCTCATGGATAACATCAGTTGGAAGCTTCTCCATATCCTTCATATCCGTTGCAAAAACCAATGTATCAATACTCTTTCCAAGATATGTGCTTTCAGGGACGACTAATACAGGCCATTCATTCTTTTTCAACACTTCTTTAGTTGCGCTTCCTTCCAACCATTTTTCAAATCCTGATTTATGCGAAACTCCCAAAACCAGCAGCCCGGATTCACCTTCCTGTTTTTTTTGCTCTATCCAGTCTGCAATTCCTGGAATCCCGGTATTATCTGCAACCATCTCAAACATTATATCTTTTCCAACCATTGGCTTTAGCCGGTCCTGCAAAAGAGCTAATGATTCCATATTCTCCAGGTACAGTTCATGATCATCACTTACTATTGCTGCTCCATCGGTTGACCCCCCAAAGGCAACTACCGCCGCATGGGCATTGTAAAGAACGATCTTATTTACCTGCAGACAACCAGCAATTTCACACGCATATTCAGCTGCACGAAATGCTTCTTCGGAAAAATCGGTTAATACTACTATCGTTTTCATAATATAAGAATTTGTCCCTATAAAAGCCACCAAATTCCTGCCAGTATTTAAGAATGCGAGGTAGGGAGCATCGAATAGAATACTGGTATAATATTTATACTGGTTCTATGATAGCTCTCTCTGAAAAGTTACAGAGGAAGAGGGCATAAATTATTCACAGACAATGAATAAAGATGAGCACAAATGAAATGACATTCAATTTAGTATTAGATAAGGTTCCTTATCTGGTTAAGGTAACCCCCTTTGTTTTTAATGGTGAAACGAGATTTTATGTCAGTATCAATGGCGGAGAAGATCATGTATTCACCTGGGACTCTGAAGTCCGTGAACTTAGAGCTATTGATGATGAAGCATCAGTATTGCCTGTTGGACTGGAAGAAGAGATCAGCAGGGAATTACAGACGCTGGTTGGGTAATGAAGCATGAGAATACTGGAAATTTTGCCCCACGGTGGAAGAATGTTACCCTTTGATACTTTTTGGAAGTATTATAAATAGGATAATGTGCCAGGTAAAAAGTATGGAAAGGGTGAGAAGAGGAATACAGTCTGCCACGGTTCTTCATTGGCGTTTATGCACTTATTAATCCTGAAGCGCGGGAAATTTCTTTGCCGTCAATTGCTCCTGATGATTAATCAAAGCCTGCATACAATCAATCCACTCCTGATTTTCATTCAGCGCCGGGATCATGGTGAACTCTTCTCCCCCATGTTGAAGAAAGTCCTGTTTGCCATCCATTGCAATTTCTTCAAGTGTTTCCAGGCAATCACTTACAAAGGCAGGGCACACTACCAATAACTTCTTAATTCCTTTTCCAGGGAAGAGTTTTAACTGTTGAACAGTATAGGGCTGAAGCCAGGGATCACGGCCAAGGCGACTTTGAAATGAATAACTGAATTTGGTGGAAGGTATTTCCAATTTTTCAGCCACTTTATTGGTAGTAGTAATAATTTGATGCCTATAGCAAAATTGATGAGCCGCTGATGGAGTTTCACAGCAGTTCGCAGATTGCAGGCAATGATTACCGGTGCAGTCTGTCTTCTTTACATGCCTTTCAGGAATACCATGATAACTGAAAAGGATATGATCATAATCCTGATCCAGGTAAGGCCTGATTGACTCACTCATTGCGTGTATGTAATCATCATGATCATAAAATGCAGGAACAATTTGCAGTGTGGAAGAATAATTTTTGGATTTATGCAGGTCCTTTACCTGTTCCACTGCCGTTTCATAACTGCTCATGGCGTAATGAGGATAGAGTGGAAATAGTATTAATTTCTCAAGGCCGGGATTTTCTGCATGGATCTTTTTTAATACTTCTGCTGTTGAAGGACTGCCATACCTCATGCTGTAATAAACCGGCGGCTCTACTCTTTGCTGCAGGAGTTCACATTGCTTTTTTGTATGAGAAACCAGCGGTGATCCATCATTT
>CAMLGP010000141.1 GCA_946479535.1 uncultured Bacteroidota bacterium | reverse complement strand
ATCAAAGCCACTAACCCAGAATATGACTGCCAGAGAAAAAAGAACTGGCAGAAATGCAAAATTCGCCGTAACTGCTAAAAAAGCGCCGATCGGTGCTAATGAAAGCCCAAGACCGAGAATTAAATGACAAAGCGGAGTAAATCGTTTGGTATAACTATATCCAAGAACAACCAGCAATGCTACCGGGGACAAATAAAAACAAAGGGGGTTGATGAAATAAGTACAGACAATAAATAATATACAATTGACGATTGTAAACCACAACACACTATTAGCTTGTAAGATCCCTGATGGAATTTCGCGAATGGCAGTTCTTGGATTTTTTGCATCAAAAGATCTGTCGAGATAGCGATTAAATGCCATGGCAGCACTTCTCGCGAATACCATACAGCCTATTACCAATAAGAACCGGAGAATGACCTGATTTGTAGTAAAAGCAGCTGATTTAAAATCCGGTCCCCAAATAATTGGATGCCAGCCGGGACCATTTGGCGAGGAGGGATGGATATAGAAATAACCCAGGAAGAACCCAATAATCGCAAACGGCATCGCGAAAATGGTGTGTGAAAATTTTATCAGGCTCAGGTAGCTCTTGACTTTAACCATCCTGCAAATGTAAATCAAAGGAAATTACTGGCAGACCCTATCAGCAATCTAATCACTGCCCAGCCTGGATCTTACCAGTTCCCAGAGTACCACACCAGCGGCGGTAGCAATATTCAGGGAATGCTTCATGCCCAACTGGGGAATTTCAATACACCCGTCACACAAAGCGATTGTTGACTGCTCCACTCCGGTTACTTCATTACCAAACACAACAGCGATCTTATCTTCTGATTCCAATTGAACGGTATGCAGTAAACTGCTGCCTTCTGCCTGTTCCACTGCAAACACTGAATAACCTTCAGATCTTAATGTACCAATGGCCTCCGCAGCCGTCTTGAAATATTTCCAGCTAACTGTATCCTCAGCGCCGAGGGCTGTTTTCTTAATTTCCTTATGGGGAGGTTTGGCAGAGTAGCCAATGATGTAGATAGATTGAATGAGGAATGCATCGGAAGTACGGAATACACTACCCACATTGTATGCACTGCGAATATTCTCGAGAACAACTATAACGGGAATCTTGTCAGACTGCCTGAACTCTTCCACGGATTTACGTCCCAGCTCGGACATACTAAGTTTGCGCATACTGCAAAGTAAATGCAAATTGGGGTATCAGTTTAGAGATTGAGTGCCCAACTGATCAATGCATTTACATCCTGAAACAGACCATTTACTGTATTATTCTTTCGCTTGTGACCCAGACGGACAACAACAATCTTTTTAGAGGGAATGACAATGATATACTGACCCAGGATACCCCTTGCATAAAATACGCCGGTGTAGGCAGGGGCCAGCCACCACTGGTATCCATAATAGTTGCATGGCTGCCCCTGTTCATCAGGAATATTGCAGGGAGAGATAGATTGTGAATAATAGGCAGAATCTATGACAGCATTGCCCTTCCATTTACCACTATCCAGCATTAATTGACCAATACGCGCAAAATCCCGCGCATTAGTGTTAAAGCAGCAATAAGCTTTGGAAGTTCCATTCTTATGATCTGTACTCCACAGAGCAGCATGCTCGGCTCCCAGAGGTTGCCAGAGTTTTTCAGATGCGTACTGGCTCAGGCTCTTTCCAGTAGCCTTTTCAATGATCAATGCCAGTAATTCGGTATCACCTGACTTATATGTGTGATAGGTACCAGGTTCTTTTATAATCTTTACACTTTTAGCTACCCTGGGAAGATCGCTACCATAATAAGCTTCTGTGGTAACTGAAAGAGGATTGCTATAGGATTCATCCCAATTGCTGCCACTACTCATGGTTAGCAAATCCTTTATTTTCAATTTTGCTGCGAGACCTTCTTTGAATTCAGGCAAATAATTACTTACCGGTTCATCCACTGATTTTATTTTTCCTTCTTTTATGGCTGCACCTAAAAGTAGACTGGTAATACTCTTTGCCATGGAAAAAGAACCCGACAAGGAAGAATCGCTGTAACCTTCCCAGTATTTTTCATACAACACCGAATCATTTTTAATAACTACCACAGCAATGGTTTTGATTTCTTCCAGGAGTGCATTCAGGGAATCAGGACTAGTTACTTTATTGAATTGTTCAGACACTGGCCAGGGCTGTGGCACCGCTATTTTCACAGGATCATTGGTGAAAATCTGGTAATCATCAATATCAGCGAAGTTGTAGTATACTGCTTTGAACAGATAGGTTCTTCCGGTGATCACGGCAAATGCAGAGAAGAGGATAACAATCAATAATATAGTGAGGAAAAACCATTTAATGATCTTTTTCATGTAGACAATTGTGTATTGAATATAGCAAATTTTACTATTAAGAGCTACCGAAAAGACACATCAAAATAGATTTTTTCACCTATCTAAAAGGCAGAATAGGTCTATACCTTGTGCCAGAAAATAATCCTAAGGGACAATTTTGAAAGTAAATGTTTATAATTCTTTAAAGGCCAGGAATTGAAATAATTTTGAAAACAGAAATTTATGAGCACGGTATCAATTATGAAGATGTATGATAATCTCTCTTTAAGATTAGGCAAAGAGTCAGCAGAAAATCTCGTTTTACTAATTGAACAAAAAGTTAACGTTGTTATGGAAAACAATTTAAAGCTGCTAGCTACCAAAGAAGACCTTTTTAAGGTTGAGCAAAAACTTGACCAAAAAATAGAAATCAAATTCAGTGAATTAAAAGCAGATATTGCCAATATAAAGGCTGAAGTTGGACATATTAAATTTGATCTCCTCAAATGGGTGATTACGCTTTGGGTCACAAATGCTCTAATGATTCTGGGCCTTTATTTAAGAAAATAATAAAGAGAAGTGGCATATTGTTCCTTTGCAGGGGAGTTTGAATGTCGATGGATATAAGTTGCATTGACCTTGCTAATGTCCTGCTTTACCAAAGTGCTCAGAGCCCTTTTGTAAAGCAGGACAAATAGAACAATTATCGAATTAATATACCTCGGCTATGGAACTATAAAGTTTGGCAGTCATTGGTTTAATCCGGCTGCCTTTGTAAATCAGTTACTTAAGATTCAGGATTTTTTTATCCTTCGGATATTTTACGGAATAAGCAAACCGGCATTGGCGGCTTTCGCCCGGTTTAAGAGCCATCTTCCAGGTAATTACGCCAGTCTCAGGATTAACTATCGCATCGCTGCTTTCCTCCAGTTTTACTTCCACTTCCCTGATGGTGCTTAGAGGGTACTGGTCTTTTAAAAGAAGATTGATATCAGTGAGTTTATTATTTTTTATCGTGATCTCATAAGTAAATGTCTGGCGGCTATCCTTTCCACTTGTTTTCAGACTGCTTAGTTCTTTCACAAGCGCCTTCTTTACCACCACTCTCTTATCCTTACCCAGTGAAAGATTCAGTGTATCAGCAGTTGTGTTTGGATCAATGAGAGATTTACCAACATAAGTATCATCCATGATGATATTAGCTTCACCTGGCAAGAGATCAAGGTTTTGCCAGTCGGCCACTTCTGCCAGCAAATAAGCTTCTCTATCCAGCCTGGGAACAGAATAATTTTTAAGGTTACAGGATATTTCTTCATCCTTAATGGTTACACTATGCAACTCACCATCACTATCAATATCGTAGGGGAGTTCTATATCAAAGTTGGTGTTAAGTTGTCCTTCATTCAGGCTTGTAAATGCCTGAAGAGTGCTGGGAGCAATTGCGCTATCCACCCTTTGTTTCACTTCTTTTTTTAAATAGCCATCTTCCTGGGCAACTATTACTTCCCCAAGGGATTTTTCATCTCTCATTGACTGAATTGAATTGTTCTGAACAATCAGACCGCTGATTTTACCAGCCAACATATTGCTATAGATTGGCGGTACGTATAATTGGAGATACCAAGCAGTTAATATGGGAGCAGCCACCCCAAAGTTTGGGGTACCTGTGCTTAAGGTGAGTTTCGTCTTCTTCCAGTCGATCCCGCTGGTCTGAGTAATTGAAGCTTTGTACACCAATTTTACCTTATTGGTTTTTGAATTTACACGTACATCGTATATAGGTGTCCACCCTGCATTATTTGTATAATAGGAGAAAGAAATGGGTATCTCCTCTGACTTTTTGCAAACAACCTGTAGAATTATCTGTCCAACTGGTTGTACAACAGGCGCAAGATTCATTTTCTGAAGTTCATTGATTCGTTTATTCAGTTCTACCAACAAGTCACTCAGCTTCTTTTCGGTTTGCTCATAATTATAAATAGCCGTTTTACTTTTTTCTATTCGGGTATTATAGTATTCCACCAATCGAAGTACTTCAGTGCTACTCATGGTTTTATTTCCACTGTTGGTTACTGTTGCTTCAATTAGAGCTCCGGTCTTCTTTAATATCTCCTCCTCAATCTGAACCAGGTTTTCAATTCGGCTGATCTCTTTTCCTGTTTCTGAAAGGCTATCTTCCAGCTTTAATATGTCTTTGGTTTTTATGAGGTCTGGAACAGGGGGATAATAAAGTGAATAACGTTGAGATAATAAAGCCACCTGATCAGGGCAGCTAATTTGCAGACTATTAATGTCCACTTGTGTACTTAATCCATTGATGACAATGAACCTGGTATGGGGATCAACTTTCACTTTGGAATTATGGACCAGTTCGGCACCATATCCGAAATAAACGGTTGCATTACTGATCACCGCTTCCGCGTGTGCAGTATCTGCACCATCATTTGGATACGTGTAAGCGGCAGGGCTGGGTAAAGGGAGTATTTCAGACTTCTGTGTAAAGTCATTGTTAACCAGGGAAACGGAAAGAATTATCCCCGTTAAAAGGGAAATTTTATGCATAAATAATTATTTATTCAGGAGATGCACACAACAAATGAGTTACATAAACACTTCCTTATTTTTGCCGTTTCCTCAAGAATTATGAGTAAATCCACGACGGCTGATACCCCAATGATGCAGCAGCACCGGGCTATTAAACAGAAATACCCCGATGCCATCCTGCTGTTCCGTGTGGGAGATTTTTATGAAACTTTTGGGCAGGATGCCATAGTAACTTCCAGGGTATTAGGCATCACCCTTACCAAAAGAAATAATGGTGCTGCCGCCTCCTCAGAACTGGCGGGTTTCCCTCATCATGCACTGGACACTTATCTCCATAAACTGGTGAAGGCAGGATACCGTGTAGCAGTTTGCGATCAGTTGGAAGACCCCAAAATGGCAAAAGGAGTGGTTAAGCGGGGAGTTACTGACATGATCACTCCGGGAACGGCTGTGAACGATAAACTGCTTGAACACAACAGCAATAATTTCCTGGCCAGTCTGCATTTTGCAGGTGATGATCAATATGGCCTTGCCTTCCTTGATATTTCAACCGGAGAATTTTTTATAGCTGAAGGCGACAGGGAATATGCCGATAAATTACTGCAGGGTTTTAAAACTGCTGAGGTATTGTTTCAGCGGCAACAGCAAAAGAAATTCAAAGAGTATTTCGGCAGCCGCATGTACACCTACACGCTGGATGAATGGATCTTTGATGCTGCATACGCTGAAGATATTTTACTGAAACATTTCCAAACCCACTCCCTAAAGGGTTTTGGTGTGGAAGATCTGGGTCATGGGCTGGTAGCTGCTGGCGCCATCCTGCATTATTTGAAAGATACCGAACATCCCCATCTGCAGCATATCACTTCTCTTCACCGGATAGACAGGAATGATTTCCTTTGGATGGACCGGTTTACCATTCGCAACCTGGAGCTGATCCATGGCAATTCAGAAGAAACCCAAACACTTTTAAGCGTACTGGATAATACTGTTTCTCCCATGGGTGCCCGGTTATTGAAACGCTGGCTGGTATTTCCATTAAAGGATATTAACCGCATCAATGAACGGCTTGACCTGGTTGAACTTCTGATAAAAGAAACTGATCTCCGGAATAAATTAACCCAATGCATCAAACATTGCGGAGATATTGAGCGGCTGGTTTCCAAGATACCCTTAAAGAAGATCAATCCGCGTGAAGTATTACAACTGGCAAGAGGGCTAAACCAGGTGGAAACCATCAAGCAATTATGCCTTGCCTCTTCCAATGATTATATCAAAAGACTGGGAGATGCATTGAACCCCTGCCCCCTGATCGCAGAAAAAATCTTTGCAGAAATTGTTGACAATCCGCCGGCACTTGCCATTAAGGGGGGCATGATCAATGCCGGAGTTAATAAAGAACTGGATGATCTGAGAAATATATCTCACAGCGGAAAAGAATACCTTGCAAAGCTGCAACTGAAAGAAGCAGAAGCAACCGGGATATCTTCTCTCAAGATCGGGTTCAATAATGTATTTGGCTATTACCTGGAAGTTACCAATTCCCATAAGAATAAGGTGCCCGCTGCATGGATGCGCAAGCAAACCCTCGCCAATGCGGAACGGTATATTAC
Source organism: uncultured Bacteroidota bacterium (assembly GCA_946479535.1). Next base: position 555 of record CAMLGP010000141.1, on the reverse strand, counting down.
TGCCGAGCTGAAAGAGTATGAAGAAAAGATAACCGGCGCAGAGGAAAAGATATTGCAACTGGAATTGCAATTATATGAAGCATTGCTTAACGATCTGATGGATTACCTGGCGCCCGTACAAACAAATGGGAACATCGTAGCAATACTTGATTGCATAAGCTGCTTTGCTCACAATGCCATGCAATACCGCTATAAGAAACCCCAACTATCGGAAAATGATGATTGGGTGATCAAAGAAGGAAGGCATCCGGTAATTGAAAGAAATTTACCTATCGGGGAAACTTATATCAGCAATGATATTTACCTGAATAAGACCGATCAGCAGATCATCATTCTTACCGGGCCCAATATGAGTGGTAAAAGTGCATTACTGAGACAAACAGCGCTCATAACCCTGATGGCCCATATTGGCTCGTTTGTTCCTGCCACAGAAGCCATGATCTCGCTGACTGATAAAATATTTACCCGTGTTGGAGCCTCGGACAATCTTAGTGGTGGGGAATCAACCTTTATGGTGGAAATGAATGAAACAGCCTCCATCATCAATAATATTAC
>CAMLGP010000140.1 GCA_946479535.1 uncultured Bacteroidota bacterium | reverse complement strand
TTCTTATTGCAACCTCTGTGTTTACGGTAAAATCAACTGGAATCAATATGTTCTTAAAGTTATGTTTCACCCTAACAAATGTAAAGGGCCTGTATTAGCTGCCTATTAAATTCAGATTAAAAACATATTAGAAACAATTAATAAAATGTTTCTATGAATAGAGTAAATTGCTATCTTCCAAAAAAGGAATTTATATGGAAGAGCGAATGATATTACTTGTTGAAGATGAACAAAGAATAGCTGATACGTTAAGATTTGGGTTAACTGAACATGGTTATGAAGTTGAGGTAGCCTACGATGGAAGCCTGGGTTACAAATTGTTCCAGTCAATTCCTTTTAACCTTGTTGTGCTGGACATAAATCTACCCGGGTTAAATGGTTACGAATTATGTAAATTGATCAGAGAATCAAATACATCTATTCCCATCATTATGCTTACAGCCCTTAATTCTCTTGAGGATAAAATAGAAGGATATGATGCGGGGGCAGATGACTATTTGATCAAGCCATTTGAGTTTAAGGAGTTGCTGATGAAAATACGAGTGCTGTTAAAACGTGCAGGCAATACCAATATTCCTGTTGGTCATGTGTTAAAGGCAGATGATCTAATAATGAATATTGATACGAAGGAAGTTTTCAGGGAAAACATTTCGATCAATCTTACAGCTAAAGAATTTCAGTTGCTGGAATATCTGCTCAGGAACAAAAACAGGGTAGTTAGCCGAAGCGATATTGCGATGAATGTCTGGGACCTTGATTTTGACACCAACACCAACATTATAGATGTTTATATCAATTATGTACGGAATAAAGTGGATAAACCTTTTGACAAAAAACTCATTCAGACCCAGGTTGGGATGGGTTATATCTTAAAAGACTAACCTGATGCCTGTAAGGTTACGCATAATGTTTTTATTTTCATTACTTGTGTTTATCATCCTGGGAATGGTTTGTACCTCGGTCTATTATTTTTCCTACAAATCCAGAAGCCAGGCATTAAAAACCAGGCTCACCAACAGGGCTATAACTACAGCAAAGCTACTCAGTCAATCAGGCTATTTTGATCGTCAAATGGTTGAACGGATAGATTCGCTAACAACTTTATCTCTCCAGAATAAGGCTGTTCAGGCCTATAATTTCTTAAATCAGAAGATCTATAATTATACAGAGGCGCCAGGTGATACAATACATATCACTCCAGAAATGCTTGATGATGCAAGAGTAAAGCAAACCTACTATTTTACCCAGTCCGGTAAGGAAGCTATTGCCTATCACTATACTGATCAGAATTCACGCATCGTGATCATATGCTCAGCCAATGATGTTGAAGGAAAAAAGAATCTTTTTCAGTTGCGGAATATCCTGATGCTAAGTTTTATCGCAGGAATTACTATTGCGCTCATAAGCGGGTTTTTCTTTTCAGGGCAGCTACTGGCACCGATTAAAAAGATAACCAGTGAAGTCACGGAAATTTCTGCCCAGAACCTTACCAGGCGAATTCAAACACGAAAAGTGAAGGACGAATGGGTTAAATTATCAGAAACGCTGAACCTCTTATTGAATCGCCTCCAGGACAGTTTTGAGCTTCAGCGCAGATTTATCTCCAATGCTTCCCATGAACTTTCAACTCCTTTGACCTCCATTTCAAGCCAGGTAGAAGTAGCACTGCAAAGAGAGCGGACAAACCAGGAGTATGAGGTTGTATTAAAAGCGGTTTTGGTAGATGTCAGGCAAATGAATAAACTTACCCAAACACTACTGGAATTTGCCAAGGCTGCTGGCAACAAAGGGGGCATAAACCTGGACCTGGTCCGGATTGACGAGATTTTAATGGAATTACCGTCAATAATGCGAAAACAAAATAGTGAGTACCATGTTTCCCTTGAGTTCGATCAACTTCCTGAACAGGAGGAAGAACTACTGGTATTTGGCAATGCTGAGTTGCTATTTACAGCTATAAAAAATATTGTTGTAAATGCCTGCAAATACTCTTCAGACCATCGGGCTGAAGTTAGACTGCAAATAAAAAATAAATATTTTGACATCCTGGTCACAGACAAAGGGCCTGGAATTCCCACAAATGAGCTTACAAATATCTTTCAACCTTTTTATCGCCTGGATGACAGCCGGTCATCAGAGGGATTTGGGCTTGGATTACCACTTGCTTACCGGATCCTGAAAATGCATAAGGGGGAAATAACTACCCAATCGGAGATCGGAAAAGGCACCACATTTACTATTCGTATTCCCTCAGCCAAACGAAGTGGATTCTAATATTGTTCTAATCCCGGATTAAGGCCATTCTTATACTGAAAGGTGAACTTTGCACTCTATGGGAGGCTTAATTAAGAGTAAAAAAATTATAATCCTTTTATATCTATTTATTTTTCTGATTATTGGACTGGGGGTGATGAATAGCTGCCTTTTGGTCAAAAATAATTCTTACCGCAAGTATAACAGGGAACTGATTATTCAAAATGATTCCATACTGTCTATAAATATCAATTTGAAAGAAGAATTAAAGAATTACAGGCGGTCTGCTTACCGTCCAAAAAAAGGAGATTGATACCACCATGAATACCAAATTAAACAAAATAATGGTCGCTATTGATTTTAGCGAGCCTTCTTTCAATGCTCTTGAAACAGCGGCATGTCTGGCAGAAAAGAGCCAGGCAAAGTTATTCCTGGTGCATGTACAGGACAATATTTTTGAATCAATGGGTGTGAGCTCCTTTACCAAGAACAGCGTGGCTAATAATTCTTCCAGTATATTAACGGCCCTTGCTGCAGATATTCAGCAAAAAGCCGGGGTTAAAACGGTGATTGTTGAAAAATCAGGATACACTACGGAAGTCTTAATAAAAACCGCCATTCAATATACCTGTGATCTCATTGTAATGGGAACGTATGGGGCTTCAGGATACAGGAATGGCTTTATCGGTACAACCGCTTATAGTACTATCAAATTTGCACCCTGTCCGATATTAATTATTCCTGCCGGGAAGAAATGGACCTTTTTCAGGAAACCGCTTTTCCCGGTACGTCCCGTGGTCACAGCTTTAAGGCACTATGATATAATCCGAAATTTCCTGTCGGATAATCCCACCATTAATGTTCTTGGTCTTTATCATTCGGACCAGGATACAATTGATGAATTAAATGAACTTGTTTCTGAAATGGAAGAGAAGTTAATCGTGAACAAGATAACATCGAATGCAGTATGGGGGGCTGAAAGTTCAATTTCCAAAAATATCCTGGCTCAGGCTGAAAGGGTCAAATCTGACCTGATAATTGTTACCCCGGCAATTGATGTCAGTGCAAAAACCTTTTATATTGGTCCCAACACGCATGAAATAATTCATATCGCCAAAATTCCTGTGCTGGTTATTAATAAGGTGAATGTGTATGCACTTTCAGGTAATTAATTTTTAAAAGTAAGTCCAACATTAATTGGGACCCCAAGCTGCAGGTGAGTAGTGAGAAAACCGGATTTACAATTGAATTATGTGAATTATGAACGATTTTTTTTCCTATATTTTTCTAGGTAACCCAATAAAAGACTGGGCGATATCACTGGGGATAATTTTAGGATGGATCATCCTGTCAAAATTTCTTCGAGTTATTGTATTGGCGAAATTGAAAAAAATCGCCGGCTCCACACAATCCACAATTGATGATTTTATTGTTCAGGAATTAGAAAGGACAATAATGCCGTTTCTTTATGTTTTGGGGGTATATGCGGGAATTCAATATTTGACCATTTCTATTAAGGTAGAACATGTATTGCAGATAGCCATCCTTGTAGTTGCCGTATTCTTCATTATCCGGTTAATCACGGGTATTGTCCGGTACCTATTCCAGAATGTCCTTACTAAACGCCAGGGACAGCAGGCTGAAATAAAACAGGCAAAGGGAATACTTATCATCATAAATGCTGTTATTTGGGTGGTTGGTATAATATTCCTTGTAGACAATCTGGGATATAATATTACAACCATCATAACAGGGCTGGGTATTGGTGGTATAGCTATAGCTTTGGCGGCCCAGGCTATACTTGCCGACCTCTTCAGTTACCTGGTAATATTCTTTGATAAACCCTTTGAAACAGGGGATTTTATCATCATTGGCGATAAAATGGGTGTTGTTGAGTATATCGGCATTAAAACCACACGGCTGAGGGCAATTGGAGGTGAGCAATTGATCATTGCCAATACCGATCTTACCAATTCAAGGGTCCAGAATTATAAAAGGATGGAAAGGAGAAGGGTGGTGTTTTCCTTAGGGATTGTGTATGAAACGGCTACCCAAAAATTGAGGGAGATCCCGGATATGATCGAAAAAATAATCCACGCCCAGCCAGATACTCAATTTGACAGGGCCCATTTTTCCGGATTTGGTGATTTCAGCCTTAATTTTGAGGTTGTTTATTTTATTCTAAGTGCCGATTACAATTTGTTTATGGACCGCCAACAGAGCATTTACCTGGCTATTGCTGAAAAATTTGAACAGGAGTCCATACAATTTGCCTATCCCACTCAAACATTATTTGTAAATTCCCCGGGGAACACGGGGCAACAAGAAACAGAAAGGAAAACAGCCTTGACAAAAACTGTACACAATTAGTTATGGAGGAGGAAAATCAGGAAGGACCCAAACAAAAACGCCGCACGTCAAAATTTATAGAATGGCTCCGCGAAAAGTTTAAATTATATTTCGATCTTATTTTTTCCAATGGCATCAAAATAAATGTACTCCAGGCTTCTCCCTTCTGGGTAGCATCCGTACTGGTAGGTCTGGTTGCAGTAGTTTATACTAAACTATTTGCGTATTCAGAATCATTTCTTCAAAAGATCCTCCATTGGCATGCATGGATGATATTCATAATGGCACCTGTCTGTTTCCTGATTGCCTGGACCCTGATCCAATTGTTTTCACGCAATGCAGGAGGAAGTGGCATACCACAAATAATGGCTGCCATTGATCTGGCTACTCCTAAACATGAAGAGAAGGTTAAGAAATTGCTGAGCCTGAGAATAATTATTGTGAAGGTAACTTCCAGCCTGTTGATGGTAATGGGAGGAGGGGCAATAGGCCGTGAAGGGCCCACCATACAGGTATCTGGCTCCATATTTCGCATGATCAACAGGATCATTCCTTCTTCCTGGCCCAAATTATCCTCTCAACAATTCATATTAACCGGGGCAGCTGCAGGACTGGCGGCAGCGTTTAATACTCCTCTGGGTGGAATTATATTTGCCATAGAAGAACTGGCCAGGACCCATATACGTTTTTTCAGAACTGCACTTTTTTCAGCCGTAATTATTGCAGGTTTGGCAGCCCAGGGAATATTGGGTCCATACCTGTACCTTGGTTACCCGGATGTGAGTGGTCTTAAATTTTCAATTTTCTGGGGAGTAGCTGCAACAGCGATTATTAGCGGGTTGCTTGGTGGCCTGATGAGCAAAGCAATCCTTAAACTTATCCTATGGAAACGAAACTTCCCAAAGTTGAAGTCCATGCTGTATGTGATAGGTGCAGGAGTGGTTATAGCGCTAATAGCCTATTTTCTAAATAGTGAAGTACTCGGTTCTGGTAAAGACCTTATGGCAAGGGTGCTTTATACTCAAAATAAGGCATCCAGTTGGGATACTGCCCTGTTAAGAATAATTGGTCCCATCATCTCCTTTAATACTGGCGCTGCCGGTGGTATTTTCGCTCCTTCATTGGCAGCGGGCGCTTCGTTGGGTGCATTTATATCTGATACTTTTCAAATCCATGGTGCGGAGGCCAATATACTTATCCTGGCCGGTATGGTTGGATTTCTGACAGGAGTGACCCGCACTCCCTTTACTTCAGCAATATTGGTACTGGAAATGACAGACAGGCATAATGTAATTTTTCACCTGATGATAGCAAGCCTTATATCAAATATTGCAGCTTTGCTTGTAGACAAACACTCTTTGTATGAACAATTAAAAAAGAGATATATTGAGCAATCAGTTGTGGAAGAAAAACCGGTAATTGAAACGTGAAAATTGATTGATCCCTTTGATGTATGGATATTATTATTCCATGAATAATCGCTCTTTAAGCTTTTGGTCGTGCCCATAGATATCATCCAGGAAATGAACGTTATTGTCTTTATCTGTCCAACTGGTGAAATAGGCAATAAATACAGGCCAGGTTTTCCGGAGTGTTACCCATTTTTCAGTCTTAAGATTCATTGCCTTTTTTATTTTTGAATCTGTCCAGGCTGAATCGTTTCTCAATAAATAACTAACAAGCGCAAAAGGGTCCTGGAGCCTGATGCAACCATGGCTGAATGCCCTGTCATTTAAATCAAACAACGATTTGGCAGGAGTATCGTGGAAATAAATATTATAACTATTGGGGAAAAGGAATTTAACTCTTCCCAATGCATTATTCCTCCCTGGTTTCTGTCTCACCACCGGTAAACCGCCTTCATTACCGGTAATTTCCATATTGTTTCGTTTAAGGTAATCAGGGTTTTTCCTCATGGCTGGAACAATTTCATTTCGAATGATGCTCCGGGGAATATTCCAATAGGGGCTGAATACAATATATTTTAATTCATTAGAAAAAATAACCGTTTTATTGGCAGCTTTGCCAACCACGATATCCATTGCCAGCGCTACCTTTCCATTTTCGATCAGTCTGAACCGGTATTCGGGTATATTGATTAATATATAGTCAGCGGGCTCTCGGGGCATCCATTTAATGCGCTCAAGATTAACCAACATCTGTCTGATTCTTTCATGAACAGGAACATTTAATGCTTTAACCAGCCTGGAATCAATTTCACCGGTTTCTTTTAGCCCATAAAGCGACTGAACCCTTTTTACTGCTTTTACCAAACTGTCTGTAAAGAGGATTGTTGTATCGGCATTGTCATAATTGCCTTCGCTTGCGAGTCTTCTTTTTATATCCTTAATAATTATATTGCTGCTATTCTTTTTAATTGCCTTTCGGGGTATTTCCAAAAGCAGCCACCCACCCTTCCTTTCTATCTCACGGTATTTAAAAATGGAGCCTTGCAATCGTTGGAACATGGGGTTTAAGGGCTGCCAGCTAGCTGAATTTTGTGACACCAGTGAATCCAGCATTGCGCCT
>CAMLGP010000139.1 GCA_946479535.1 uncultured Bacteroidota bacterium | reverse complement strand
TAACCTATACGAAACAGACACCCTGTATTTTAAGCCGGGAGTCTAAGAAATTGTCAACAAATACTAAAAAGAGAAAATCAAAAGAAGAACGTTTGGAATTACACTGCTGATCTGCCTTGAGTTAACAGCTGGCATATTCTGTAAAAAATCGGGTGGTGATGACGGTCCGGATAACAATGTGAACTTTGATAAGACCGCCATGCTTACCTATTTTGCCGATGAAATGATCCTCCCTTCTTATAAGTCCCTGCAGGATAAAGTGAATAATTTCCAGACGATCTCCAACAATTTTCTTGGTACCAGAAATACAGCCAATCAGCAACTCCTACTGGATGCCTACAAGCAAATGCATTTGTCCTAGACCATTGTAGAGGCTTATACTCTGGGCCCTGCAGTGGTTTCATCACAGGAAGTATTCCTGAACTTCAATGGTGGCCTTGATTATAAATTTGCAACAAGTGGTGAAATAACCGGTTTTTCTGTTGATAGCGTTACCATCGAGAACAACATAACGTCTGGTTCCTATGATTTTAACCAGTATGTAAGGAATTCCTTTTACGCACAGGGATTCTCCGCAATCAATTATTTATTCTTTGGACCGAATGCCATTGCAAAATTCACTAACAACACTGCCAACCGGATAAAATACTGCAAGGATGTTGTTTCCCGTATTAAATCAATTGTTGACAAGATCACTACGGACTGGAATGCTTACCGCGCAGATTTCATCAGCAACACCAAAACCAATGTTGGAAGTCCTATCGGCAATATGATCAACAATATGGCCTATGAAATGGACTTACTCAAAGGACCACGAACCGGCTGGCCTTTTGGCAAGCAGTCTAATGGACAGGCCTTTCCTACCAAGGTAGAAGCCTATTTTGCTGGCAATTCCTCTGCTCTTGCTCAGGAAGCAATGAAGAATCTGAAAAATATTTTTACAGCCAATGGAAGCGGTAAAGGATACTCAGATTATTTGAAAGCCCTGGGAAAGGAAGCTTTAGCTACCCAGGTGATCAGTCAGTTTGATCTGGTTATTGCCAAACTACAGGCAGTACCTGATCCCCTTTCTACAACAATTATTGCAGACCCCACAAAAGTGGAAGACGCCTATAAAGAAATACAAAAGCTACTTACGTTACTGAAAACAGATGTTGCCTCTGCTACGGGTGTTCAAATAACTTTCATGGATAATGATGGGGATTAACAGATGGGCGTGGGAAAGAAAGGTGTCGATAGCACCGTTGGTCACTTTCCGGATCGGGTTTGGATTGTTGATGTTCTTCAGTACGCTCCGGTTCTGGTGGCGTGGCTGGGTAGATACTGTTTATGTTTCTCCCTCTTTTCATTTTACTTACTGGGGTTTTGAATGGATACAGCCTTTTGGGAAAACCGGTATGTACCTGGTCTTTGGAATAATGGCGCTTTCCGCATTATTCATTGCGCTGGGTTTAATTTATCGTATTGCAACTACCCTGTTTTTCCTGGTATTTACCTATGTAGAGCTTATTGATGTTACTACTTATCTAAATCATTATTATTTTGTAAGCCTGGTAGCATTTGTGTTTATATGGCTACCCGCAAACCGGCTTTATTCGATTGATGCAAGACTGAATCCTTCCATTAAGCGACACTATGTCCCGGCCTGGACAGTTGGCATTGTTCGATTCCAGATTGCCCTAGTTTATTTCTTTGCGGGGTTGGCAAAATTGAATTATGACTGGATGATTGAAGCCCAGCCAATGAAGATCTGGCTGCCTGCCAAAAGCTATATTCCTGTTGTTGGAAAGTTTATGTACAAAGAATGGGTTGCCTATCTGTTTTCCTGGTTTGGAGCGGCGTATGACCTGTTCATTGTTTTCTTCCTGCTGAATAAAAGCACAAGGCCCGTTGCCTATCTTTTTGTTCTGCTATTTCATATCGCCACGGCGATATTCTTTCCGGGCATTGGCATGTTCCCTTATGTAATGATCATCAGTAGCCTGATCTTTTTTTCTGGCAAATGGCACGAGAAAATTCTATCCTGGCTATTTGCCCGTAAAACTGCAATCAGTGAAATCCCTTCCTATTATACATTTCCATACAGGAGACTCATTTATGGGATCATGCTGACTTACATTATTATCCAGTGTATTGTTCCCTTCCGGTTCCTCTTCTACCCTGGCCATCTTTTTTGGACAGAAGAAGGCTATCGTTTTTCATGGAGGGTAATGCTGATGGAAAAAGCAGGTGCTTCCTATTTCACTGTGAAGGACAGAACTGGCCAACAATTTTATGAAGTGAACAACGCCGAATTCCTGACGCCATTGCAGGAAAAAATGATGAGCACCCAGCCGGATTTAATTTTAAAATATGCCCACTACCTGGCCCGCACCTTTCAAAAAAGAGGTGTAAATGATCCGAAAGTTTTTGGAGAAGTATATGTAACACTAAACGGAACGGCATCAAGATTATTTGTTGATTCCTCTGTTGACCTGGCAGCTCAGCCACTGAGCTGGAAGCATTATACATGGATCCTTCCCTTTAAAGCAAACTAGAAATGAAAAGAACATTTATTATATTATACCTATTGAGTCTCGTATCTGTTGTTTCCGCACAGCATTCCTATACCATTAATGGAACAGTAAATATTTCAGATTACCCGGCTGATCATGCGACCGTAGAATTATTACCCGGCGGAGTGAAAAAATTGACCAATGAGAATGGCTTTTTCCGTTTTACCAAACTCGATAGTGGCGCCTATGATTTAAAGATCACTTTTATTGGCTATGCTTCGCAAACGCTGCATGTTGATCTGTCAAAGGAGAATGCCATGCTTATTATTCAATTGGTGCCTGGAGAAACTACCACTTTGGAAAACGTAGTGGTAGCAGGTCAAAAGAACGAAAGGGCATCCGGTAAACTACAGGATATAACAGGTACCGCCATCTATGCGGGCAAAAAATCAGAACTGATCAATCTGCGAAATATTAATGCCAACCTGGCCACTAATAACACCAGACAGATCTACGCCCGTATCCCTGGTTTGAATATCTGGGAATATGATTATGGTGGATTGCAATTGGGGATCGGCGGTCGTGGCCTCAGCCCAAACCGCTCTTCCAATTTTAATGTCCGCCAGAATGGATATGATATTAGTGCAGACGCACTTGGTTATCCCGAGAGTTATTATACTCCATCTACAGAAGCATTAGACAGAATTGAAATCGTACGTGGCGCAGCCAGTCTGCAATATGGTCCACAGTTTGGGGGACTGGTAAACTTTGTAATGAAAGAAGGTCCTCAGCATGATAAATTCCGTTTCACAACGCGACAGACAATTGGTTCTTTTAACTTCTTTAATACATTCAACAGCGTTGGCGGAACAGTTGCGAAGGAAAAATTGAATTATTATGCCTTTTACCAGTATAAGAAAGGAGATAGCTGGCGCCCAAATAGTCATTTTGATCAGCATAACGCCTATGTTCACCTGGCTTACAATATCACACCTAAGTTTAGGATCACTGGTGAATACACGCTAATGAAATACCTGGCGCAGCAGCCCGGTGGATTAACAGATGAACAGTTTGATGAAGATCCTTCGGTGTCTGTAAGAGCAAGAAACTGGTTTAAGGTTAACTGGAATCTGGTCAGCCTGAACCTGGATTACCAGTTCAACAGTCATACCCGCCTTAACTGGAGAAACTATACTTTACAGGGAGGCAGAGATGCCCTGGGAATTCTTAGTTATATTAACCGTCCGGACAATGGCGGTAACCGTGATCTCCTATCAGATAAATATGATAACTATGCATCTGAACTGCGGTTTATTCATGATTATCGCCTGAAATACCAGATCAGTACTATTTTGGTTGGAGCGAGATTGTATAAAGGCCTAACGCATCGTAAACAGGGAAGTGCTGATGATGGAAGTAGCGCGGATTTCACATTTGTTGGCCCGGAACCGGATGAATCATCCTATCGCTTTCCGGGTAATAACCTGGCTTTATTTGCAGAAAATATTTTCCGTATTAATTCTAACTGGAGTATTACACCTGGTATTCGCTTTGAGCATATCAATACTAAAGCGGATGGATATTATTTCAGGCAGAATATTTTTATTGCAGACGACAAGATATTTGAGCACAAAACCAACCCCCGTTCATTTGTATTACTGGGTCTGGGCAGTTCCTGGAAATTCAATAACGCAACAGAACTTTATGCCAATATATCCCAGAACTACCGTTCAATTAATTTTAATGATATCCGCGTTGTCAATGCCAATGCAAAAGTTGATCCAGATCTTAAAGATGAAGACGGATATAATATTGATGCAGGATTCAGAGGGAATTATCATGGATGGTTATACCTGGACCTAAGCGTGTTCCTTCTGAAATACAACAATCGTATTGGCTCAATCTTCACCAGGGATACAAGTTTTATGACTTACCGGCTACGAACCAATGTTTCTGACAGCCGCAATATCGGTACTGAGCTTTTGCTGGACGGTGATATCCTGAAAGCCTTTCATAAAAATTCAAAATACAGGATTAATTTATATGCGAGCTTTTCTCTCATAGATGCACGATATGTGAACACAAAAAATACTGCCATTGCAGATAAACTTGTTGAGTTTGTGCCACCAGCAGTTTTCAGAACCGGACTAGGTTTTTCTGATCCACATTTTAATGTAACGTTTCAATATTCCTGCCAGGCCAAACAATATTCAGATGCAACTAATACCGAAAGCACCCCTACTGCAGTGGATGGTGCCATTCCTGCATTTGGTGTAGCTGATCTTAGCCTGAGCTATAAATGGAGAAGTGTCACCTTTTATACAGGGATCAATAACCTGCTGGATAAAAAATATTTTACCCGTCGTGCAGACGGATATCCCGGACCTGGAATTATACCTTCTGATAAAAGAAATGGGTACGTTACCGTGCAACTAACTCTCTAAACCTTTTGGTGAAAAATTTTACGGCTAAAGAAGCCCTTAAAAGGTCCTGATTATCAGGGCTTTTTTATTATTGGTAATGCTTTCATTAACTGGAAATTTAGCGGAAAGGGGAAATATATTTGTGTAGCTATTTGACTACATGTATATTTGTAGTCAAATAGCTACGTATCGGTTCTATAACCGGCTATTATTAACCAGAATCTTCAACAATAAAACCTGTACATCATGACAAAGACACACAAAATCATTTACTGGATCTCTACCCTTTGGCTTTCACTGGGAATGGTTGCTACCGGAATTGTACAGATATCCAAATCGCAGCAGGAAGTGACCAACATTATACACCTTGGCTATCCTGTTTATTTTCTCACTATGTTGGGCATTTGGAAGATCCTCGGAGTAGTGGCCATACTTGTTCCTAAATTTGCCATTTTAAAGGAATGGGCTTATGCCGGATTTTTCTTTGCCATGTCTGGAGCACTATTTTCACGCGTCGCTTCAGGGGATTCCTTTAGCCAAATAGCTCCGGCCCTGTTATTGCTGACTCTGACTGTGATCTCCTGGTATTTCAGGCCCGCGAATAGAAAACCTGTTTTGGCAAATCAGTAAATTAAACAAAATGAATCCTAAGGTAGACTGGTACTTTGAAAAGAACACAAGGTGGCAGAAAGAGATCGAAAAAATGAGAGCAATCGCACTTGATTGCGGATTGACCGAAGTATTGAAATGGGGATGCCCCTGCTACCAGTATGAGAATACAAACATAGTTTTGATACATGTGTTTAAAGAATACTGTGCATTCCTTTTATTTAAAGGCGCCCTTCTCAATGATCCGGAAGGTATTTTGGTCCAGCAAACAGAAAACGTACAGAGTGCCCGCCAGATCCGGTTCACAAATTTAAAAGAAATTCAAAAGCTGGAGCGCACCCTCAAGGCTTACATCTATGAAGCTATTGAAGCAGAAAGGGCCGGACTGAAAGTAAAAATGAAGAAGACAAAAGAATTTGCCATGCCAGATGAATTTAAAACCAAACTGGATAAGAGTGCTGCATTGAAAAAAGCCTTTGAATCATTAACTCCAGGGAGACAACGAGGCTACCTTCTTTATTTTTCTTCCGCCAAACATGCCAAAACACGAGAAGAAAGGGTAAAGAAATATACCAAACAAATTCTGGCAGGAAAAGGATTGGAAGATTAATTATTAATCATCACCCTATCATATCCTTCCCTATTCAGCCGCCGCAATTTCTTATTATTCCTCTGGTGTATTACAGGCGGCAATCTGTTGGGCATTTCAGTTTTTATTCTTCGTTTAAGGAAATAGCAGCCAGTTGAGCCTTCAGATATTCAAGCAATTCTCCTGTTGACCAATCGCCTTCAAATCTTTCACCATTGATAAAAAAGGTTGGTGTTCTGTTTACACCACTTCTAAGTCCGCCTTCAAAGTCTTTTTCTACTTTCTCTATCATATGCCTGTCCTGAATATCATCTTTAAATCTGTCTGTATCCAAACCAAGCAGATGGGCAAAGTTGATTATATGATCCACATCCAGTGTTTTTTGGTTCTCGAAAATGATATCATGCATCTCCCAGAATTTTCCCTGCAGGCTGGCAGCTTCTGTAGCTACAGCAGCCATAAAAGCATGTGGATGAATTTTTGCCAAAGGAAAATTCCTGAATACGAATTTGATATCTCCATCCAATTTCCGCTTAATTTCCTTTACAATCGGATATGCACGACCGCAAAAGGGGCATTCATAATCCCCATATTCTACCAGTTCAATTGTGGCGTTGGGATTTCCCAATATATGATCATTGCTATTTATTGAAATTGTTAACTGTTTCATTGCATTACTGTTTTTACGTTATCTAATTCTTCAAGCGCGTTTAGGATGCCATCTGCTCCGGGATTGATTCCTACCGGTGATAGGTAATTCCAGCGAATAATACCTGCTTCATCAATTACGTATAATGCCCGTTGGCATTCACCGGTATTATTATCATATACTTCATATAACCTGGCTACCTCACCTTTTGGTTCAAAATCTGCGAGCAGTGGAAAATTGAAATGGTTTTGTTCCATAAAAGCCAAATGGCTCCATTTACTGTCTACAGAAATACCGATCAACTGCGCATAATGTTTTGCAAAATACCTTCCCAGTTCATTATAGAGCGCCATCTGGTTGCCGCAAACCGGGCTCCAG
>CAMLGP010000138.1 GCA_946479535.1 uncultured Bacteroidota bacterium | reverse complement strand
TACGGTAGAACGGTTTTTGATAAGGATAATAATATTGTGCTAATCAGCTCAGCTTCTTATGTTGAGTTTAATTTCACCGGTGACTCATGCAAAATATTTCTGAAAAATATTGCCCCCGGTCCGGATGATTATAATTTTGTTTCCATTGAAGTAGATACTCAATACCAGGGAAGGCGCAAAGTAACGGAGCGTGTGCGCACCGCCTTTACCATCAGGGCAACTACTAATAGCTCCTCACACCTGCTGCGTATTTATAAAGCAACTGAACCCCATAATGGCGAAGTTGTATTTGCCGGCGCACAGGGAACCGGTATTACACCTGCTGAACACCCCTCAAAGAAAAAAATTGAATTCATCGGCAACTCCATCACCGCTGCCATGGCTGCTGACATTACCCAAATTCCCTGTGGCCAGGGTAAATGGTATGATCAGCATAATGCCTACTATAGTTACGCCTCCCGAACGGCTCGTGCCGTTGGCGCTGATTTTCTCATCAGTGCTGTTTCTGGCATTGGCATCTATCGTAACTGGAATTCCCTGGCGCCCACCATGCCGCAGGTTTATGAATCCACCTATCTTGAAATTGATAGCACCCAACGCTGGGATTTTTCTCAATACACTCCTGATGTAGTCAGCATCTGCCTTGGCACCAATGATTTTTCTGATGGGGATGGCAAAACGCCACGCCTGCCGTTTGACTCCGCTACCTACACCAATACCTATATCAAATTCATCGGCACCCTCTACCAGCATTACCCCCATACGCAAATTGTTTTACTCACCAGTCCCATGCTCAATGGACCCAAAGGCCCGCTAATGCTTACCTGCCTGGAACGGGTACAGTCCCGGTGCAGAGAAGTATACGCTGGCAAAAAAGGCATTCAGATCTTCCGCTTTCAGCCCATGGAACCTAAAGGTTGCAGTTATCATCCAGACCTGAATGACCATGAGGTGATGGCTAAACAACTGGAGCCTTTCTTCAGGCGGATCCTGGACAATCTGTAACATCATTCTTTTACAATCGTTTGAGGATAAAAACAGGGGCTGTTTAACCTTGCTTTGTATACTTTTTCTCCTGTTTAATCGTTTGATAGAGAAGATTTTCCAATTTCATAAGCAAGTTTTACAGTTATGCTGTAATTTCACGCACACCGAAACCAGAAGCCGTAGCATCTCAATTGTAAACCGCCTGTTTTAAAAACTAGATAAACGGGTGAAAAACAGAGTAATATCTAATGAAGGAACTCGCCACCCTTACTGATCCCATTTATCAACCCAAGGAGAAGTTCAGCGGCTATGAGAAATTCTGGTTGAAGTACATTAATGATAAGCGGGACCTGCCGTTTATTCATTTGCTCACCGCCATTCACATCCTGGTTATTCCCACCGCCATTATATTATATACACCGCTCTTGCAGGGCGCATACTGGTGGCTGCTTTACATTCCCTATTTCTACATATCTCAATTATATTTCAAGGGTCGCTTTGGCCTTATGCTGCATTGCATCAGCCATCGCAAACTCTTTAAAAAAGGATATACCTGGCTTTACCACTGGACCATCTGGGGTGTTTGTCCCTTCTTTGGTCATACCCCTGAAACCTATTTCATTCACCACATGGCCATGCACCATGTTGAGAATAATATGCCGGATGATGCCAGTAGTACTCTTGCCTATCGCCGTGATAGCGTTTGGGATTTCATGAAATATGTTGCCCGGTTCCTGTTCCTCGGCTTCCGTGATACTTTCATGTACCTCTTCAACAAAAAACGCAAGAAATGGTACATGCGCCTCACTTATGGTGAATGGTCCTTTTATTTATTTTGTGTGGGCATGTGCTTTGTGAACCTGCACGCCACCCTCTGGATCTTCATCATACCTTTTGTATTTGCCCGCATTGTAATGATGCTCGGTAACTGGACGCAGCATTCCTTTATTGATGAAACTGATCCTGAAAATAATTTCACCAGCGCCATTAATGTAATTAATACGCCCTACAATCATACCTGCTGGAATGATGGTTATCATACCGTGCACCACCTGCGCCCTTCCATGCACTACACAGATATACCTGCTGAATTCCTGAAGTTGAAACCCACTTTTGCCGAAAAAAAGACCTTCATCTTTGATGGCATTCATTATCTCCATGTTTTTGTTTACCTGATGGGCAAGCGCTATGATAAACTGGCTGACCACCTGGTAAACCTGAACGGCAACACTTTTGCAAGCAAAGAAGAGGCTATTGCCTTAATGAAACGCAGAGTGCAAAAGATCACTGTGGAACATTTGGAAAATGCAAATGTGAAAGTAACGGTAGACAGCAGAAAACTGGCAGAACCGGTATAAAGCCAAAATGCTAAAGTAAAAAAATTAAAAAGTTAGCCGCCCGTACACACAGGCGGCTTTTACTTTTTACTTTTGATTTTTAATTTGAATCTATGCAAACCATTAGCGGCAACCTCGTAGATATTCACCAGCAAAGGATCTATCCTGCCAAACTCACTTTTGAAAACGGGAAGATCAGCTCCATTGAGGAAATAAACTACCCTGCTGATAATTTTATTCTCCCCGGCTTTATTGATAGCCACGTGCATATTGAAAGCTCCATGCTTATTCCCGCTCAATTTGCAAAGCTGGCCGTTGTACACGGAACCGTTGCCACCGTGAGTGACCCTCATGAAATTGCCAATGTGTGCGGAATGGAAGGCGTAGAGTTTATGATCAATAATGGCAGGACCGTAAACTTTAAGTTCAACTTCGGCGCGCCAAGCTGCGTACCGGCTACTACTTTTGAAACAGCTGGCGCTACCCTGGATGCAGATGATATTACTAAACTTCTCCAGCGTAAAGAGATCAAATACCTCAGTGAAATGATGAATTTCCCCGGTGTGCTTAACCAGGACCCGGAAGTGATGGAAAAACTGGCAGCCGCTCACCGCCTCAATAAACCTGTTGATGGTCATGCTCCCGGTTTAAGAGGCAAACAGGCCAAACAATATATTGAATCGGGTATTTCAACCGATCATGAATGCTTTACCGCTGAAGAAGCACTGGATAAATTGAAATACGGTATGAAGATCATTATCCGTGAAGGTAGCGCCGCTAAAAACTTTGAAGCACTGATTGGTCTGCTCAATGATTACCCGGATAAGATCCTGTTTTGCAGTGATGATAAACATCCTGATAGCCTGGTATTGGGCCATATCAATCAACTCTGCGCAAGAGCCGTAGCCAAAGGCATCGATATTTTTAAAATTTTAAAGGCCGCCTGTCTTAATCCTGTGCTGCATTATAAGCTGGATGTTGGTTTGCTGCGTATGGGTGACCCTGCTGATTTTATTGTAGTAAAGGACCTTGTACAGTTTCAGGTGCTTAAAACTTATATTGATGGAGAACTGGTTGCTGAAAATGGTAAATCAAACATTAAAACAACTAATTCTTCAAAAGCCAATACCATCAATAAATTTGCTGCAGGTAAAATATTACCTGCCAGCCTGGAGGTGAAGTGGAACGGGCAAAAGGAAATTCCTGTAATAGAAGCACTGGATGGGCAACTGATCACCAATAAACTTTCTCTCTCTCCCAAAACCAAAGACGGTAATATTATTTGCGATACGGACAGGGATATCCTTAAAATAGTGGTGGTGAACCGGTATCAAAAAGCGCCTGCTGCCATTGCCTTCATTAAAAACTTTGGATTGAAACAGGGAGCACTGGCCTCCACCGTTGCGCATGACAGTCACAATATAGTTGCTGTTGGAACCGATGATGATAGTCTTGCCCGTGCCATTAACCTGCTGGTTGAATGCAAGGGTGGTGTGAGCTGTGTAAATGGCAGTGCTGAAAGAGTGGTGCCCCTGCCGGTTGCAGGATTAATGAGTAGTGAAGATGGTTACAAAGTAGCCGAAGATTATTCATTGATTGATAAAATGGCTAAGAACGCTGGCTCAACGCTGGGCTCTCCTTTTATGACGCTTTCTTTCATGGCCCTCCTGGTTATTCCTCATCTCAAACTTAGTGACCTGGGCCTGTTTGATGGTGATAATTTTCAATTTGTAAAATAAGTTTTCCCAATTCTTCGTTCCTATTCCCACTTTGTTGGGAATCCAGGTAATTGTCGTATACCGTACATATCTCCTGAAACCCTTTCCTGGCAAGGCTTCCAACTCTTATAGATCTGTTTACTATTTCTGGCATTCAATTTGGCTTTCCTTTTCACCGTATTGGAAAGGAGTAAAACTGTAAAACATGAAAAAATCTACAGGCATCACAGGGATAAAAAGTAAAATTAGTTTTCCAAAAAGGATGTTACGCAAACTGGTAAGCAGCAAGTCTGTAGATAATTCTGTCAATAAGAAAAATGAATGGAAAAATCGTTTCTCTGCTGACTATGAATACATTGAATGCTCTTCCATTCTATTGCCTGTTGAAGGGCGACTGGATATTTTGCTGGAAGCAACACATCCTGAATCGCTTTGCAGGATCAGTATACCCGTTCAATCTGGTTTCCTGATCACATGTACAAAACAGGAAGTTGATAATTATAAAGTGACATGGGTTAGTTCCCTGTCGTGATGTTATGATAGAAAAAAATAATGTGCGATGTATCTGTTTTTGATCCCGGTTTTTTGGATGTTGGAGATGGTAGGTTACATAAAACTTTGTATTCTCACTCAATTTTCATCTTATTCAAGCCGAAATATTAAAAAGTTAAGTAAGGACGGAAAAACGTTGATTCAAAATTTACACCGTAACATCGGTAGTAAAAAAGTAAAGGCGATATCCGGTGTAAGGGATAGCGCCTTTTCAATGAATTAAAACGTTTATGGCAACCTGTCCGCTGAAGCAGGACTTGTTAACTAAAGCAGAACATGTTCGCTAAAGAAGAAACTGTCCGCTGAAGCAGAACTTGTTCGCTGAAGCAGAACTTGTTCACTAAAGCAGAAACTGTCCGCTGTAGCAGAACTTGTTCGCTGAAGCAGAACTTGTCCGCCGAAGGCGGATATCCTCCTCTAGTTCCTGTCGCAGCTTCTCTCTTCCTCCGTGGTCATCTCATGCCAGGGGAAACTATCCACATTTTTAGATAGCTCCCAGTAGAATTTGCTCCGTGTCTTATTGGTATTCCCCATCTCATTTAAAGTTTCCGCATCATACAGGCGGCCGTTGACCATTGTGTAATGGACGCTCTCCGTATTGCGAATATTTTCCAGCGGATTTTTGTCCATCACAATCAGGTCTGCCAGTTTGCCTGGCTCCAGTGACCCTATCCATTTATCCAGTCCCAGGCTAAAGGCCGGATTAGCGGTGGCTGCCTGTAACGCCTCCAGATTGGTCATGCCCCCCTGCTGCAACATCCAGATCTCCCAATGCACACCCAATCCCTGCAACTGACCATGCGCTCCCATATTCACCTTCACTCCATTATCCAGTAGTTTTTTTGCGCTGCGCGAAACGAGGATATGCCCGTTCTCATACTCTTCTTCTGGTAACATGGTACGATGCCTGCTTCTTGTATCAATAACTGAACGCGGAGTGAACCGCATTAATCTTTCCTTCTCCCATACATTACTATGCTGGTACCAGTAATATTCACCACTCACGCCGGCATAACTAACAATCAGCGTGGGCGTATAAGCTGTTTTTGAATTCTTCCATAACTGGATCACATCATTATATAATGGAGCAACCGGAAGGTTATGTTCAACGGTTGTATGTCCGTCAAGGATCATGGTGAGATTATGGAAAAAGGTGGAGCCACCTTCAGGCACCACTTCCATTTGTAATTCACGGGCTGCCTGGATGATCATTTGCCGTTGCTCACGCCTGGGCTGATTATAACTCTTTACTGAGAATGCACCGAATGCTTTGGTTCTGCGCAGGGCGCTGCGTGCATCATCAATTGAATTGATCACCGCTTTAAAATCACCATCTGCTCCATACAGTACCGTACCGGTTGAGAATACGCGTGGCCCGGTCATTAATCCAGCCTTGATGGACTCGCTTTGTGTAAATACCATTTCAGTATTGGCAGAAGGATCATGCATGGTGGTTACACCATAGGCCAGGTTCACATAATAAGGCCAATGCTTCTGTGGCATAATACCCGTACGGAAATGATCACCGTGGGCATGTGCATCTATAAATCCAGGCAATATGGTTTTTCCATTGCAGTTGATCTGCTTTGTACCTGCAGGCAGGGTAATATCACTGCTCTTACCTATTGCCTTCAACAAATTCCCCTCTACCAGCACCGTTCCATTTTCTATCACCTCATCTCCCTTCATGGTAATGATGCGTGCATTGGTAAATGCTATCAATCCTTTTGGTTTATCAACCGGCACTTCCAGTCCCACATCCAGCCCCTTCTCTGGTACTTTGAACAATGAATCGGGTTTATTGGCGATAAACTCAAAGCGTTCATCCAGGTTAATGGAATAGTACTGATTGCCGAGTGTATAATGCAATTGTTTATTATCGGCACTCCAGTGTAAACTGATACCTGCATCTTTGGAAACAATCTTTACCGGGAAATCTTTGGTACCGCTGCCCAGATCAATGGTTCTTCCTGTTTTGGGAAATGCAGCCACATACACTTCAAACAGATCAATGAAAGCAACCCAGTTTTCATCAGGAGATACCGTGAACTGGCTGCCATAAGTGCTCTTTAAATGCACGCGTTCTTCTGATCCATCTGGTTTGCAGCTTGCGTAGGTTCTGTTCATACCGCCTCCCAGTTGATAATAGATCCTGTTGCTGGTGCTATTGAAATGAGGAAGATCACCGTTTTCTTTTACCAGGCTTTCATTTGTTCCATCTGCCGTCATTATATAAATGCCGGGATGAGCAGTATAAGCTGGCCCCAACACATCTTCCCCACCCTGTTTGCGGAATACGATCCATTTCCCATCAGGGGAATAAGAGGGCATGCGATAGATTGCCTTTGCGCTTGTAATCTTAACTGGTTTTGCAGCACCCTGCAGGTTCACCTTATAAATAGCTCCGGCTGCTGAATCATTCCAGGTGGTATACAATACTATTTTTCCATCCGCAGAAAAAGATGGCTCATATTCAAAATCAGTACCTGTAGTACTGCGTTGAGGTTTTCCTGATGGCAATTCTTTTTCAATAAATAAACCACTGCACTAAATA
>CAMLGP010000137.1 GCA_946479535.1 uncultured Bacteroidota bacterium | reverse complement strand
TGAATTTGAATCAATGCAAAACCAGGTGATCTTTGTTTCTGCCACACCTGATGATTATTAACTGGAAAAAACCGGTGGCGGTGTAGTTGAACAGGTGGTTCGACCAACCGGGATATTGGATCCTCCCATTGAAATACGGCCATCGGTAAACCAGATTGATGACCTCCTGGATGAAATCGATAAAACAGTTACAAAGGGCGATCGTGTATTGGTAACAACCCTTACCAAGCGCATGGCCGAGGAAATGGATAAATACCTTCATCGCATTAATATCAAATCCAAATACATCCATAGCGAAGTGGATACACTGGAACGGGTGGAGATACTTCGTCAATTACGACTTGGAGAGATTGATGTACTGGTTGGAGTAAACCTTCTTAGAGAAGGGCTTGATTTGCCAGAGGTATCATTGGTTGCAATCCTTGATGCAGATAAAGAAGGATTTCTGCGAAATGAAAAATCATTGACGCAGACAGCAGGACGTGCTGCAAGAAATGTAGATGGTCTCGTAATATTCTATGCTGACAAGATGACGGAAAGCATGCAGAAAACAATTGATGAAACTACCCGGCGCAGAGAAAGGCAGGTGGCGTTTAATATTGAACATAATATCACTCCCAAAACTGTTATCAAGAGCAAGCAACAGGTATTTGCCCAAACTTCCGTACTTGATATTAAAGGGTATGATCCCAGGAATCCTTACGCCATTGGACCCGATGAAGAACTGGTTGCCGTTGCCGCAGAGGAGCAGGCTGAATACAAGACCATTCCTCAGATGGAGAAGGCAATCACACGCATAAAAAAGGATATGGAAAAGGCTGCAAGGGACCTGGATTTTATGGAAGCTGCGCGTCTCCGGGACGAAATGTTCCTTATGCAAAAGAACCTGGAAGAGATGAAAAAATAGGTCTCTATTTCATTCACTTTCAATGGCAAAAATCTGCCTTTTCGTAGATCTACGAAAAGCAGGCAGGTAGTATTCCCCGATTTTTTGAATTACCTGCTGTAGCTATTTGCACCTCACCAAAGCCTGGATTATCTTGGTGGAAGAAACCGTAGAAATCCATCTTGTAAAAACCGAACAAATCCAGTATTTATGAAAAGACGTGTCCGTAAAATCGCGAACTTTTTCGCCTTCAACCTCCTGTTCTTCGCCCTTTATCTGAATTTTATTCATAAAGACAAAGTTGTTTTCGCTACAGAAGAGCAATCAACCGCTCCTGCTGCTGCCAACGCTGCCTTTAGCGGAACAGTTCTGGTAAAGAATCCTGAAAAATACCTGGAGCATAAACAGGCAGCAACAACTGAAACAGTTGCCCAAAATAACGCCCAATAAAATTAAATCGATTATAAATCGAGGTAACCGAAACTAATTGCGCCCCGGCATTGCCGGGGCTTTTCGTTTTTGCCTGCTCGTCAGTGAAAACAGTAACTTAGCGGCATGGCAAAAAAAGTTTTCCTTTTAGACGCACTGGCACTTGTTTTCAGGGCCTATTATGCACTTATTCGTAACCCAAGGATCACCTCCAAAGGGCGCAATACCAATGCCCAGTTTGGCTTTACGAATGCCCTGGTTGAGCTGATCAATAAACAAAAGCCCTCTCATATGGCTGTCTGTTTTGATACGCATGCTCCTACTGAAAGACATACCGAATTTGCTGACTATAAAGCTAATCGCCAGGAAGCCCCGGAAGACATCCTTTCTGCCATCCCTGATATCAAAAAGATCATCAGAGGATTCAATATACCTGTAATGGAGGTAGATGGTTATGAGGCAGACGATGTCATTGGCACCCTGAGCAAACAGGCTGCTAAAGCAGGTTATGAAGTATTCATGGTCACTCCTGATAAAGATTACGGACAGTTGGTCACTGACAAGGTCAAAATCTATAAGCCAGGATATCAGGGCGGTGATGTGGAAATAATGGGACCTGCAGAGGTTTGCGCAAAATGGAATATCAAAGATGTTTCCCAGGTAATTGATATTCTTGGCCTCATGGGAGATGCAGTGGATAATATTCCGGGCATCGCAGGTATAGGTGAAAAAACAGCTGCCAAATTATTAGCTGAGTATGATACGCTGGAAAATGTAGTTGCCAATGCTGATAAGATCAAAGGAGCCATGGGCGAAAAGGTTAAGAAAGGGACAGCAGATGCCATTCTTTCCAAAAAACTCGCAACTATCATAACCACGGTGCCTGTAGAGTTTCATGAAGAAGATTTCAAGATCAAAGACTGGAACAAGGAGCTTTTGAATGAAGCTTTTACAGAACTGGAATTTAAGACCCTGGGTAAAAGGATCCTGGGTGAGGACTTCTCTGTAAGTACTCCCGGAAAATCTGTTATTGGAAAAGAAATTCCGCAAGGAGTACAAACTGACCTTTTTGGAAATATTATTGAGCCGGCAAAATCAGAAACCGCTGATGTACCTCTTATCCCTGCAGAAGAATCTGAATCGGGTTTAATTGCAGATAAGAATATTAACAATACTCCACATAAATATGAAGTAGTAGATACAGATGCAGGACTGAAAAAACTGGTAGTAGAATTGAAAAAGCAAAAAGAGATCTGCTTTGACACAGAAACAACCGGAATTGATGCCAATGAAGCGGAACTGGTTGGACTCAGTTTTTCCATTAAGCCGGGTGAAGCCTGGTATATTCCCTGTCCTGCTGACCAAAAAAGAACTAAAGAGATACTCGAATTTTTCCAGCCATTGTTCAGTGATAAAAAAAGAACCTGGATTGGACAGAACATAAAGTATGATTTGCTTGTATTGAAATGGTACGGAGTGGAAATTGAAGGGGATCTGTTTGATACCATGCTAGCCCACTATGTAATTGAGCCAGATGGTAAAAGAAGCATGGATATGCTCAGTGCAAAATACCTGGGCTATGAGCCGGTTCATATTGAAGAACTCATTGGCAAAAAAGGCAAGACGCAGGGAACCATGCGTGATGTGGAGATTGAAAAGATTAAAGATTATGCTGCAGAAGATGCAGACATAACTCTTCAGTTGAAAAATATATTCACCCCCTTATTAAAATCCAAACAGGTTGAAAAGGTATTTAGCGAAGTAGAAAATCCACTGGTAAAAGTGCTGACTGATATGGAATATGAGGGGATCAAAATTGATGTTGACTTCCTGAAGGATTATTCAAAGCAGCTGGAAAAGGATGCAAAGAAAGCTGAGCAGAGCGTTTACCTGATTGCAGGAGTAAAATTTAACCTGGCTTCACCCAAACAATTGGGAGAGGTACTGTTTGACCGGTTAAAGCTGGACCCCTCTGCAAAAAAAACCAAGACAGGCCAATACCAGACAGGTGAAGACGTACTATTGAAGCTGTCTGCAAAAGGTCATGCGATTGCCGAAGACATCCTCACCTTTCGCGAATTGACAAAGCTGAAATCAACTTATGTAGATTCATTACCTGAACTGATCAATTCAAAAACAGGAAGGGTTCATACAACTTATGGACAGGCTGTTGCAGTTACCGGCAGATTGGCCAGTAATAATCCAAACCTCCAGAATATTCCTGTAAGGACCGATAGAGGGAAAGAGATCCGAAAGGCCTTTATTCCCAGAGACAACAAACATGTTTTATTGTCTGCAGACTATTCACAAATTGAATTGAGAATTGTGGCCGCCATCAGCGGAGATCCCAATATGGTTGCAGCATTCAAAAGTGGCACAGATATCCATACTGCTACTGCAGCAAGGGTTTACAATGTGAAGGAAACAGATGTGACCAGGGAAATGCGTTACAAAGCGAAAAGCGTAAATTTTGGTATTATCTATGGTCAGGGTGCCTTTGGATTAGCTGATAATCTGGGTATTTCAAGAACAGAAGCAAAAGAGATCATTGACAATTATAAGAAACAATTCTCAGGCATTCAGAAATACATGGATGATACCATCAATTTCGCCAGAGAGCATGGATATGTGCAAACACTAATGGGCAGGAAAAGATGGTTACGGGATATCAATTCAGCCAATTTTACGGTTCGTGGCTTTGCTGAGCGCAACGCCATTAACTCGCCTATCCAGGGAACTGCGGCAGATATGATCAAACTGGCCATGCAGAAAGTACATGCAGCCATGAAAAAGGCAGGGATGAAAAGCAAGATGCTACTGCAGGTGCATGACGAACTTGTCTTTGACGCATTGAAATCTGAGGTGAAGGAATTGAAGCCCTTGATCATCGAAAATATGCAGATCGCTTTGCCACTCCCTAATAAAGTGCCGGTTATAGCAGAATGTGGACAGGGAGTTAACTGGCTTGAAGCACATTAATAATTGATAAAATTATCCGCAACAGGATATCATGAGTTTTAACATCTAACCTATACCTCAATAAAAACCCATGCAACGTTTATTATTATTAGCTCTCAGTTCCATTTTACTTCAATCTGCTATAGGACAAATGAAGATGGATTTTGAAACCTATGATCCGGTTAATACACTGGTTGTACCTAAGCATCCACTTTCTCATTCCAAATATCCATTTATTGATGTGCACAATCATCAGGGAGGCATGGCCACTCAGAATCTTGCTATTTTGATAAAAGATATGGATCAGCTGAATATGAAAGTAATGGTAAATCTTACTGGCAGAGGAGGAGAGGAATTAAAGAAAATGATCACGAATATTAAAGACCATCATCCTAAAAGATTTATCGTTTTTACCAATATCGACTTTAATGGTGTTGGCCGCGCTGGCTGGACAGAAAATGCAGTTAAGCAACTGGAGCAGGACGTAAAGAATGGTGCCAATGGCTTAAAAATATTCAAGAACCTGGGATTATCAGCAAGAGACATTAATGGGAAGCGGGTTGCTGTTGATGATCCTCGCCTGGATGCAATATGGGATAAAGCAGGAGAACTGAAAATACCTGTATTGATTCACACAGCAGACCCCAAACCTTTCTGGGATAGCCTGGATTCAAAGAATGAACGCTGGCTGGAGTTGGCTACTCATCCTGGCCGTAAAAGAAGTGCTACTGATCCTGAACCCTGGGAAGATCTGATAGAAGAACAGCACCGCATGTTTAAGAAACATCCAAAAACAACTTTCATTGCTGCACATTTTGGCTGGTATGCCAATGATCTTGATCACCTGAGTATGCTTCTTGACCAGATGCCGAATGTAGTGGTTGAATTCGGAGCTGTAATTGCAGAGCTTGGTCGTCAGCCACGCAGGGCGAAAGAATTCTTTACCAAATACCAGGACAGAATATTATTTGGAAAAGACAGCTGGGTTCCTGAAGAATATGCAACCTATTTCCGCGTGCTTGAAACAGAAGATGAATATTTTCCTTACCATAAGAAATACCATGCTTTTTGGGCAATGTATGGAATGGGATTACCTGACAATATTCTGAAAAAAGTATATTACAAGAATGCTTTGCGCATTATTCCCAATATAGATAAGTTGGGATTTCCAGATTAAGAAGTCAACACTCTTAAAAACGCAACCCAGGGACCAACTGCTTCCTTGTACTGTTTGCCCATCACTCTTGATATCTGGGCTATATGCGTGAGATCATGTACTACCCAGGCAGAAATTAGCTGGCTCATGGTAACTTCTCCGAAATTGGGATGTATTCCTTTTTTTGCAAGATCCTGTTCAGATAAGTTCAATGATCGCATCCATTCCATATTCTTCTTGCGAAGTGCTTCAAAACTCTTCAACAGTAGATCAAGTGTTTTGCCTTCACTCTCTTTATACATGGCAAACCGGTCATAAGGAACAAATGGAGTGGAAGTTCCTTTTTCAAGGATCAATTGTACCCTGTTAGGCCAATCTGTTTTTTCACCGTGTATCAGATGACCAACTACATCAAAAGGAGAGAATGTTTCCGGGCCTTCATTATTAATGATCCATTGTTCATCAAGACCAGGTAACAGGGCATACAATACAGCGGGTGTCCTGTCCAGAACAGGATATGCTTTTTCTGTTTCAAATTTCATGGCTATGAGTTCAGCATTTGGCGCAATTTATCATTTTTATTGCGCAAATTTCCTTTCCCTACTCAACCATTAAAATTTGCGGGAACACTATGCAGGCCAATACGGTTTCCTTCAGTATCAATGAATACAGCCATAAATCCGTATTCGGGGGATATCTCCGTTTTGGGAACCATGATCTTGCCGCCAGCTTTTTCTACTTTATCCAATACATTCTGAAGATCGGGATTACCGTTTAGATAGATCAGCGGACCATCGGTAGTGGATGGCTTGTGAAAACCACCACTATCAACTATTGCTCCTCCTACACCCATCATATCCTCCAATGGGAACATGCGCATTTTTATGGCAGGCATATCCATAGGAATCAGCGTAATACTAAAAATAGTTTCATAAAATTTCTGGGCCCGTGCCAGATCGGTTGAAGGGATCTCAAACCAGCTTATGGCATTTTTAAATGACATGATTTTAATTTTATAGTTTACTAACCTCTTTATTGATCAGGATATTTAATTCTGAGTTCAATCTATAGGCTCCCACAATTCAATTTTGTTTCCTTCCGGATCAAGTATCCATCCAAATTTCCCATAATCATACACCTGGGGCTCCCCAACAACAGTTACTCCTTCCTTTTTTAGAATCTCTATTAGGCCTAAGAGATCTTTAACCCGGTAATTGATCATGAACTGCTTTTCAGATGGTTCAAAATATTTTGTACTTTCTTTAAAAGGGTTCCAGATTGTCTGGCCCTTCTCATCATTTTTCCCTGTCCATTCAAAGACGGTGCCATACTGACTGTTCTTAATTCCAAGGTGCTGATCATACCATTCTCTTAATTTTTCAGGGTCCTGGGATTTAAAAAAGAATCCACCAAGGCCTGTTACTCTTTCCATAATTTCTGTTTTAGTTTATCTCCAAACGCCAATAATAGCGCCCATTAAAGTTAGTGCTAAAAGAAGATACCCCCCGTTTATGAAAATGTAACGGGCAGATTTATGTTCAAATAAACCCACAATTGTAATTCCGCAAAAAGGCCAAAGCCCTGATAAAAATCCCATCTGCGTTCCCCATGTAATATCTGTTCTTTGTGCGCAACCTTCCGGACAGGTTGCTGGCGAATCTGCCAGGTACATGGCTAGATTGGCGGCCATAATAAGTGATAGAACAAATGCCCAGCCGAAAATTTTCCCCCTG
>CAMLGP010000136.1 GCA_946479535.1 uncultured Bacteroidota bacterium | reverse complement strand
CTGCGGCAACACCAGTAAATGAGTTAAGTAAGGAAATGACAACCGGCATATCCGCACCCCCAATTGGGAAAACGAAGAATATGCCGTATAAAAGCGAAAGTGCAAATATTGAATAGAATATTACTTTGGCATTATCTGGCGCCCAACCGATCAGGTAGGCAGAAAGTCCAACTATAACAAGAAGCAATGCAATATTAAAAATATGCTGGCCTTTAAAGGAAAAGTCTTTTACTTTTCCATTCAACTTTCCCCAGGCGATCATACTGCCTGCAAAAGAAACTGAACCAATAATCAGACCCGCCATAATCACCAGCAAAAATCCATGTTGAGAAGAATTTCCTACACTAATTGCATCTGCAATCTGATCAGAGGTGGGATTAGAGATGCCCTTTATTGAAATCCACTCGTATCCAGAGTGATTTAAAAATTTTCCTGAAAAATGGTCAAATTCCACAATAGAAATTAAAGCCGCACACGCTCCACCCATACCATTAAACATACTCACCATTTCAGGCATTGCAGTCATCTTCACTTTTTTGGCAGCCAATGTTCCAATAATCCCCCCTACGAGTATACCTCCAAATATCCATCCATAGTTATGCAACTTGTTGCCTGCTTCATCCGTATAAAGGAATATGGTTCCCAGTATGGCAATGATCATACCTGCAGCAGCAATCAGGTTACCTTTCCTTGCAGAAGCGGGATTGGATAACATCTTCAATCCGAGAATGAACGTAACCGATCCGATGAGGTAACAAAGCGTAAGAATATTCAGCTCCATTCTATTAGTTTCTTTACTGTTACTTACTTTTTCTTTTTCTTAAACATTTCGAGCATCCTGTCTGTCACCACAAATCCACCTACCACATTGAGCGTACCAACAATCACTGCCAGAAATCCAAGGATCAAGGCCAGGTAATTATCGCTCTCCGCTTTGCCCATTACAATGATAGCGCCGATGATCACCACCCCGTGAATGGCATTGGCACCACTCATTAGCGGTGTATGCAAAACACTAGGAACTCTGCCGATCACCTCAATTCCTACGAAGATCATCAGGATCACTATGTAAATGATCTGCTGATTGGCGTGTATCCAGGAAAGTATGGAATCCATTTATTAGAATTTAATTAATTCAGGCTGTCTTTACGCGTTCATGCACTATTTCACCATTATTGGTTATGCAACTTCCTTTCACAAGATCATCCTCCCAGTTGAGATTAAGCTGACCTTCTTTATTGATGATCAATGCAAGGAAATTCAGCACATTCTTGCCATAAACTTTACTGGCATCACTGGGCATGGTAGATTGTAAGCTACTGTTGCCAATAATGCTGACTCCATTATGCAGCACGGTTTCATTATTCTTTGTTGCCGGAGTATTTCCACCAGTTGCTGAGGCAAGATCGATGATCACTGATCCATTACGCATGCTGTTCAGCATGGCATCTGTGATCAGTATCGGTGCTTTTTTACCGGGTATCTGGGCAGTGGTAATTATAATATCGGCTTTGGCACAGCTTTCAGCAATGCGCTGCTGCTGCTTCTGTTTGTATTCTTCTGTCTGCTCTACAGCGTAACCACCTGCTTTGGAAGCATCGGCAGCTCCTTCCACTTCTATGAATTTGGCGCCAAGGCTCATTACCTCTTCCTTTACTGCCGGGCGGGTATCAAATACTTCAACCACAGCACCCAGTCTTTTTGCAGTAGCAATGGCCTGTAAACCCGCAACACCCGCACCCAGGATCAAAACTTTTGCCGGTGCAATACTTCCGGCAGCGGTCATGAACATGGGAAAATAACGGGAATAGGAATTGGCTGCAGTAACCACAGCCTTATAACCTGCAATATTGGCCTGGGAACTCAGAACATCCATGGCCTGTGCCCTGGTTGTCCGGGGCAGCATATCTAAAGAAAATACAGTTACATTTTTGGAAGCCCAGTCCTTCATTACCGCCTGGTTATACAGGGGCTGGTAAACTCCGATCAAAACTTTGGAAGATAATTGGGCTATATCTGAAGACTCTGGAGGATGGATCCCCAGAACAATTTGGGAGGAACTGAGTATATCACCTCTTGATTTGACCTGGGCACCGGCTTTTTCATACTCTGCGTCACTGCAAAAAGCTTTTTCTCCCGCTCCTTTTTCAACCCACACAGTGACTTCCTTTTTAATGAGGGCTGATACGGATTCAGCCAGCAGGGATACTCTTGTTTCATGTGATGGTTCCTTGAGAACGCCAATGGTCATGCGAAATAGTGGTTTGGATTTTCAGATCTACGATTTCTGCGGCGAAAGATATAGATTATTTTTTTGTCGTGCACGAGTAATTATCCCAATAACAAATGATTTCCGGTTCCCTTTAAAATCGTATGGTAAAGTCCTGTTTCTCCTTAAATTCCTCGCGAAAAAAAATAATCCCTATAAAAAACAGATCAATGGCGCATTTTACCGAAGGATGGGATTTTATAAGCGCCCAGGCCTCCTCCATTTCGCGGCTCCAGTGGATATCATCAAATATCAGTATGGATTCCGGACCTGCCTTTGGGAGCAGTTGATTAAAATAATCAAGGGTAGGCTCCTTTCGATGGTTCCCGTCCACAAATACAAAATCCAGCGTGGGAGAACGGGATAAAACCCCTGGCAGAGTTTGTTTAAAATCGCCCTGAACCAATTCTATGCTTTCCAAACCCAAAGCCCGAAAATTGTTTTTTGCTACAGCAGCAATTTCATCTGCACCTTCCAGGGTGATCATGCTGGCCTGGGAATTACCTAAAGCCATGTAAGAACTGGTTATTCCCAATGATGTTCCTAATTCCAGAATGCTTGAGGGGTGATATTTCCTTACCATCCTGTATAAGAGCTGACCATATTTTTTGGGTTTCACTGCACTACCTGCAATGGAAGCAATGCCGCGCTGATTGCTGGAACTATTAGAGGAACCAGCGCCAAAATCTGTGATGCTCAGTATTCGTTTATCTGCCAGCATTTTTGCACGCTGTACTTCTACCCTGGCATAATCAGCATAAACAGTTGGATCATTCAGTACATCAATGATAAAATCATAAACAAATGGAGAATGCGTACCATGTCCCTTTCCGTTGGATGCAGAAAAATAATAAGAGAAGTATTTAATGGCCAGTTGAATCCTGAAATACATGGAGCACTTTTACTTTCTTTCCCAAATCTGAAATGAATAGTTATACGCATGTTTGGCATCCGCCTCATGGTCCTTTTTACTTACAAGGCTCCATTCAGCAGGATTTACTTTAGGGAAAAAAGCATCACCATCCGGTTCGGCATCCACGCGGGTCAGGTAGATCCGTTTGGCTTCGGGCATGACCATCTGAAATATCTCGCCTCCGCCAATCACCATCATTTCTTTTACATCCATCTCTTTCACTACAGCTTTTGCTTCATCCATTGTCTTTACCACAATGGCGTCCTTTGCTTTATAATCATCCTGCCTTGTCAACACAATATTTTTGCGACCAGGCAATGCCTTACCTAATGCTTCAAATGATTTCCTTCCCATTACCACAGGCATACCCCAGGTAATGTTCTTGAAGAATTTCATATCGTTGGGAAGGTTCCAGACCAGTTTGTTATCCTTTCCAATAACATTATTCTTAGCCGCAGCTACAACAAATGAAATGAACATACAGGAATTTATGCCCGCGAAGCTACTATAGATTCCTTATCAAACCGCAACCGGCGCTTTGATGGCAGGATGGCTCTGGTAATTCTCCAGTGTAAAATCTTCAAAACTGAAATCAAAAATATTTTTGACTGCAGGATTGAGTTTCATTTTTGGGAGTGGAAATGGTGTACGCGAAAGCTGGATATTCACCTGCTCTGTATGATTGTTGTAGATATGAACATCCCCAAAAGTATGAATGAATTCACCTGGTTGCAGGCCGCAGACCTGGGCGATCATCATTGTGAGTAAGGCATAGGATGCAATATTGAAAGGAACACCCAAAAACACATCGGCAGACCGCTGATATAACTGGCAGCTTAATTTGCCATCAGCTACATAGAACTGGAAAATGGTATGACAGGGCATCAGGGCCATTTTGGGCAGTTCGGCAACATTCCAGGCACTGATAATAAGACGGCGACTATCAGGATTCTTTTTGATCTGATCAATGAGTTCAGTAACCTGGTCTACTACTTTGCCATTGGCCCCTTCCCAACTCCGCCATTGTTTGCCATAAACCGGGCCCAGTTCACCGTTTTCATCAGCCCATTCATCCCAGATCTTTACGCCATGTTCTTTTAAATACGCAATATTCGTTTCTCCCTTCAGGAACCACAATAACTCATAAATAATGCTTTTCAGGTGAACTTTCTTTGTTGTGACCAGGGGGAACCCCTGCTGAAGATCAAACCGCATCTGGTACCCAAATACACTTTTAGTTCCAGTGCCGGTACGGTCTGTTTTTTCGGTACCGTTTTCGAGAATATGCCTGAGAAGATTGAGATATTGCTGCATGAACGCAAGGTAGGAAGAAACGGTAATTTGAAAATCTGAGTTTCTCCACCTTTAATCAACTAATGCACCAAAGATTCATCCCTGATATAGGATGGCCGAAGAGCAACTATGGGAGATTCCTGGTGTTCCTCATTCAGGCAAAGTGCCAGCTCTTTATAGAAACGTTGAAGCTGCTGGCGGTTGGCCTGTAATTTTTGTTCTATCTGCTGCTGACGGGAGCGTTCATCTTCCAGTAATTGTTTCAGCGCATTCACCTGATCCCGTTCATCAGCAGCTTCTGCATGAATGAGTGCATTCTGATCCTTTAATTCCGCGATTGAATTTTCCAGGTAGGTAATGTGATCCAGTTTGGATTTCAACTGTTGTTGCATTTCTCCAAGCCGTTCTTCTTTTTCCAGGATTACGGCCGACAGATTATCTGCCTTCTCCTGTTTTTGTTGCAATTCATTGTTGAGTGATTCAAATTGTGCCTGCAAACCCTGGCGTTGGTCCTGTGCTTCCTGCATTTGTTCTTTGGATTGCTGGTTTTGCTGATCAGCCCGGTGCTGGTTCTTTATCCTTTGCTCCAGTTGCTGTTGAAGAAATACGATCTGCGCTTTTTTTTCTTCTAACACTTCTTCAAGGTAATCCTGCTCACAAACTTTATTCCTCAACTTAATATTCTCTTCCTTCCATCTTGCCAAAATCTGATCCTTTTCATTATCTCCTGCTGTTTCCAGGCTGATCTGCTCCTGCAAAAACCTGTTTTCTTCCTCGAGGCGTTGATATGATCTGTTCAATTGCTCCAGTTTGTCCGATAATTCCTTTAGTTCAATAGCATTATCATTAACAGCGAGCACGTCATTGTTGTGGTTTTTCATGTAAATCTTTTTTTTATTGGGAAATAAGGTTGATTGATCTGAAGAGGTTGAGGCAAAGCGGGCTTCCAGGGCTGCATAATCATTCCGGAGGGCCCGGTACCGCGCATGGTTGTAGAACATCCGGCTTTTATATTCGCGTATCAGGCCGGAATGGTCAAATATTATGTATTCACCGTCAGCCTTATTATGGCTGAATTGTTCCGGTGCAGCTAATACAAATTCATTCTCCGCGTCGTCATACAACGGGCGAGCTTTTTTCTTTCTCCTGTAATGAAGAAAGATGGTCAACATCATTGCCGATAGAAATACCGGAAGGATGATCCAGGTGAGAATCTGTATAAACCGGATAAAGTCAAAAGAAGGCTCCGCAGCTAAAATCATTCTCGTCATGATTTACGTAGAAATCAGGCATTCACAGTTTTTATTGGTTATGGAATCACTAAGGGGGTTCAGCTCTGCGGTGGAGGATAAAACTGATGGCGCTCTTTGCGCGGTAAATTCGCAAGAATGATACCAAAGAAAGTTAAAATACTAAGGAATAATTCACATTAAGAAATGATGTAATTAAGCAAAAGCAAAAATCCTGTCCTCAATAAAAGAATTAATTGACACAACCTTCTATAGGCCAGGTACTGGTTATCTACTCACTAAACTCCCTTTAAATTTGGTATATTTTCCGTAAATTCTGGGTATATCTTCCGTTATAAACGGAGGATGAACGGAGGATGAACGGAGAATCCACCCAGATTATACCTAAAATATTCAGGAGATGGCTTATAGATAAGCGGAAGAGAGGTAGAAGTAAGCTTTTACAACCACTAATTTACTTTTCTCCTTTCAAATTCCTTACGAATAAGGGTTAATTCCCGCCCTGTTTGACCCTTAACAGAAGTATTTTCCTGCGCCCTCCTCATCAGGTAAGGGATCACATCTTTGATGGGACCGAATGGAAGGTATTTACTTACCAAACAGCCGGCATGTGCAAGATTAAACGTGATATTATCACTCATGCCGTATAACTGGCTGAAGTGTATTCGTGGATGATCAAGTGAAAGACCTTTTTGTTGCATCAACTGAGTTGCAAGCAGGTTGCTATTTTCATTATGTGAAGCAACGATCAGCGCAATCCTCTCAATATGCTCAATACAAAAGCTTACTCCTGCATTAAAATCCCTGTCGGTACTTTCTTTATCCGGCTGTATCGGTGATGGATAACCTTTCTCCTCCGCTCTCTTCCTTTCTTTTTCCATATAAGCTCCTCTTACCAGTTTGGCCCCCAAAATAAATTTCCGTTCAGTTGCCGCTTCATAACAGGCTTTGAGAAAAGGTAGTCTGTCATGACGATAATGTTGTATTGTATTATATATAACCGGACGTTCTTTATTGAAGCTATCCATCACCAGTATCGTCAACGCATCAACAGGATCCTGTATCCATGTTTCTTCCGCGTCTACCAGCACTCCAATCTTTTTAGCGGCTGCTGTTTCGCATATTCGCATCATACGGAGCCTGACCCTGTGCCATTCTTCTTTTTCTGCAGCTGGCAAATCCTCAATTGCACGCAGGTATTTTTTCATGAGTGTACCTTCTTTCTCATGCATCATTGCATCCAGTTTTTCCAATAAGCTGAACCGCGCAATTCCCGTCACCTTCACACTCATAAATGGAATATTCGGCTGGGTTGCTGCGTAATTGATGACGCGAATAAATTCATCCGTTGAATGATCAAACCCCTTCTCCCCATTGTTACCGCCTTCCAAACCGTAGTCAAGGATCACTTTTACATTATAAACTCCGAGTTTTTTTGCTACCAA
>CAMLGP010000135.1 GCA_946479535.1 uncultured Bacteroidota bacterium | reverse complement strand
TCTGGCTCATACGGAATCTGTTGTTAATAGGGCAATTGAAATGGGCAATTATTATAAACTCGGTGAAAGAGAAATGTTCATCATTACAACAGCTGCCTGGTTTCATGATACAGGCTATTACAACGGAGGCGCAATTGATCATGAATTGCGAGGGGCTGATAAAGCCGAACAATGGTTAAAAGAAAATGATATAGACAGGGATACCATTGAAGCCGTACGGGGTTGTATCCTCGCTACCCGCATACCGCAGAACCCGCACAATTTAATGGAGCAGATTGTATGTGATGCCGACCTTTACCATCTGGGCACTGATGAATTCTATGAGCATAACAAAGAGATGCGGAAGGAAGTAGAATGGCGAACAGGAAAAAAGCTGGACAAGAGTGACTGGCGGAAGGGCACCATTGCATTACTGGAAACACATCACTACCACACAGATTATAGTCGCAACCTGCTCGAGAGGAAAAAACATAAAATACTTGAGGAATTGAAACACAAAGAAAAAGGAAGGGAAGTGGCTTCCGTGCCCATGGCAACTACCACCGCAGTAGAGGCCTCGGTGGCTGCCACCCAGGTAGCCAAACCAAAGAAAGCGAAAAGTGACCGGCCTGAACGGGGAATTGAAACCATGTTCAGGATCACCTCTGCCAATCACCAGCGCTTAAGTGATATGGCTGATAACAAGGCTCACATCATGATCACCACTACCTCTATTATCATATCTGTATTGTTAAGTGTATTGCTGCGCAAGCTTGAAGATAACCCTCACCTTGTTGTTCCAACAATGTTGCTGCTGGTAGTTTGCGTGACCACTATGGTTTTTTCCATACTATCCACGCGGCCAACCCTTCCACCCGGTACCTTCAGCCAGCAGGATGTGAGTTCAAAAAAAGTAAACCTGCTTTTCTTCGGCAATTTCTATCGTATGAGTTATGAAGAATATGCCGATGGAATTCAAAAAGTAATGAATGACCGGGAATTCCTTTATGGAAGTCTTACCCGGGATGTGTACTCACAAGGGGTGGTGCTGGGCAGGAAATATCGATTGCTCAGAATTGGATATAATGTATTCATGTACGGTGTGGTGGCCTCAGTGCTGGCATTTGTGATATCCATGTTCTTTAAATGATAGTATTTAATTAACCAGACCAGATTTAATTATGAAGGTTTTAATACTTACAGGATTGCTGACAGGCATTATACTTGCGGGTTGCGGTATGTCTTCAAGGGACCAGGTGAAAGTGGATCATTATAACCTGGGTAAGCCGGAGAAATTCAGTATGTCTGAAAGCCTGGTGGAGATTTCCGGAATCTGTTTTTACAAGGGGAACAGTGATACCGTTTATGCAATACAGGACGAAGAAGGAAAATTATTTCGTGTAAAATGGGGCGTAAAAAAACCGTTGAATGCCAAATTCGGAAAGAAAGGTGATTATGAAGATGTGGCTATTGTAAATGATAAAGTAGTAGTGCTTAAAAGCAATGGTCAATTGTTCTCTTTCCCTTTTGATGAGCATACCTGGGATGATGTGGATAGTGTTGTGGAATTTAAAGGCCTGCTTCCCGAAGGTGAATTTGAGGGATTGTATGGAGATGAATTAAACCAAAGGCTCTATGTTCTTTGCAAGAACTGTCAGGATGATGATAAGAAACATGCAGTCACCGGATATATATTCCAGTTTGGTGATGCGGTATCGCTTCAGGGTTCTTTTCAGATCAATGTGGATGAGATCAGGAACTATGCGGGCAAAGTAAAAAGAGGATTTCGTCCATCAGGGTTTGCCCAGAACCCCCTGACGAAAGACTGGTTTATTATATCTGCAGTGAATAAATTGATGGTGGTGACGGATAGCACCTGGAAAGTAAGGGATGCCTATCCGTTAAGTGGCAATATATTTAATCAGCCCGAAGGAATTGCATTTGACAGGCAGGGTAACCTTTATATCTCAAACGAAGGTGATGATCTGGCTGATGGAAATATTCTCAAATTCAAGCGTGAATGAACCTAATCAGTAATCGTGATGAGAAAACTGATTTTCCTGTTAATGTTCACTTATTACTGTCTCAGCAGCTTTTGCCAGGACAGTGTTGCTGCAAAGCAGGACAGTATTGCTGCAAGCCAGGACAGCATTCCTGCGAGTGCCGTGGTGATCAAAAGGATTGCAGAAGACAGTGTAGTGGTTCAGGTACATCCTTCCTATAATAAACATGGCAAATTCCACCGTTGGATCTTTGGAGAAAATTATCGTAAGGAATGGGCTGCGCCAACCACATTGCCGGTCATTCATATTTCCGAGATACAAGGGGGGCTGACTCCAATTAGGTTAGGTGGAGGTTTTCAATCAAAATCATTACGGCTTAAAGATCCCTCCGGAAAAGAATGGATCATCCGGAGTGTTGAAAAAAGTCCGGATGCATTATTGCCAAGGGAGTTTAGAAGAACTTTTGCAAGAGACTGGGTGGATGATGTAACAAGTGCCCAGCATCCCTTTTCTGCGCTGATAGTTCCACCCATTGCACATGCAGTTGGAGTACCCGTTGCCAGTCCCATCATTGGAATTGTTTCTCCTGACAGGAATCTTGGTAAATACAGTCATACGTTTGATAACCTGGTTGTGTTGCTGGAAGAAAGGGAGCCAATGGGCAATTCAGATAATACAGGTGAAATGAAGAGTGATCTTCAGAAAGACAATGACAACAAACTGGATGCAATTACCATGCTTCGTGCCCGGATGCTTGACATGTTGCTGGGTGACTGGGACCGGCATGAAGACCAGTGGCGATGGTATGATGCTCAAAAGGGGAAAGGAAAATTGTATGTACCCGTACCGCGTGACCGGGACCAGGTATTTCATCTTACACAGGGATTGATACCCAAATTTGCATCCAGGGAATATATTTTGCCTACGCTCCGGAACTTTGGGGCCAATCTCCATGACCCCAAATGGATCCTTTATAAATCTTCTTTTGTAAATGCGTATCCGTCTTTCCAGTTCTCCGAAGAAGAATGGATAAAGGAAGCAGAAAGATTCAGGACCGTTGTAACAGATTCGGTGCTTGAACTTGCCCTTCAGCAATTACCTAAACCGGCATATGATCTCCGGCATGATGAATTATTGCACAAATTAAAAGTGCGGCGGGATCTAATACCTGAAGCCATGCGCAAATATTATCGATTTGCCCAGAAGGTGATTGATATCCAGTTGACAGACAAAAATGAATTCATTCAGATAAGTGATGTTCCTGGTAATGGATTAAATATCCGTGTTCATAAAATAAGTAAATCAGGAAAGCTGGAAGATGAGCTGATGAATAAAATCTATGATGCATCGCTTACGTCTGAGATCCGGCTATATCTACGAGACGGTAATGATAGTATTATCATTAATAATGCTAAATCTCCTATTAATATTAGAATCATTGGAGGAAAAGATCATAAAGCTTATCAGGTAATTAAATCAAAAGAGAGAATAAGATTATATGATAAAGCAAATGGATCTAAGTTTATGGGTGATGACTCCCGGTTTATCAAACATATTTCAAATGATAGCGTCAATACATCTTATGCACCTGTCAATCTGTATAATATCCGGATACCCTTGACAAAGCTTGGGTTGAATATTGACGATGGGTTTATACTTGGTCTTGGATTCAGGTTCGTTCAACAAAAAGGGTTTCGGAAAATTCCCTATCGAAGTATGCATGAGATACTGGTGGCACATTCTTTTTCAACCAAAGCATATAGTATCCGTTACAGGGGTGAATGGATACATGCGATCCGGAAAGCTGATATTGTATTACAGGCCATAGCCAATGCCCCAAATAACACGCTTAATTTTTTTGGTCGCGGCAATGAAACCATTTTTAATAAAACAGGGGATTACAAAACCTTTTATCGTTCCAGGTTCAGTACTTACCAGGTAAACCCCGCGCTGCGCTGGAGGGATAAATTACTGAAGCATTCATTCAGTATCGGGCCTTCATTTTACTATTATGCATTTGATAAGGATGAAAATGCCGGACGCTTTATCAACAATGTTCCCCTGATCGGTTCTTATGACAGTGCCACAGTTGCAAAAAACAAATTGCATGTGGGGGGTGTTCTACAAT
Source organism: uncultured Bacteroidota bacterium (assembly GCA_946479535.1). Next base: position 3,095 of record CAMLGP010000135.1, on the reverse strand, counting down.
TGATCCTTGATGGGCGAAACAATAAGATATTTCCGCAGAAAGGACATTATTTCAGTTTGAGAATAGTGGGATATAAGGGGATAACTGACTTTGCGGCATCCTACGGTCAAATAGCTGGTGAGTTTTCTGTTTATAAGGGGTTTAATAAGAAGAAGACAATTGTCCTTGCTGAACGGGTGGGGGGCATAGCAAGCGTGGGTAAACCAGCATTTTACCAGTCGGCCTTCCTTGGCGGACAGGAAAACCTGCTGGGATATAAGCAATACCGGTTTGCCGGACAGCATGCTCTATACAATAATCTCGAACTTAGGGCAAAGGTTGCAGATATAGCCAGTTATATTATCCCCGGTCAGTTTGGCATCACGGGCTTTTGGGATGGCGGTCGTGTATGGGAAAATCATGACAATTCGGGTAAATGGCATAATGGGGTGGGAGGTGGTATTTATTTTGCTCCAGCAACTATTGTTGTTATTAGCTTTGTGATGGGACATTCCACCGAAGGCTGGTATCCGTACTTTACCATGGGACTGCGATTTTAATATGCATACAGGAATCCTGAATTTAGCTCAGCAAAACCTGCTGAATCCTGCGCCTGAAACAGTTTTAACCTTCCGGCACTATATCAAGTATCTTGAAAAGAGAAGGGATGAGTCAAACTGCTCCAAGAGCCGCTTTTTTGCGTTCGTAATCGATCAATTCAATCAACATCCTGAACTAATGGAGGATGTAAATCTGGATGATATTCAGAAGTATAGTGAACAGTTACAACTTATCTATAATACATTGGCTCCGGTAGTAGAAGATGAGGATCTTCATCGCTGGGCGCTATGCCTGCCTTTGCGGCCGGTAGTTTTTTATACAACCAATGCGTTCTACAATCTGGTGGCCGATATTGCTACCGGACAACTGAGGCATTCCATGATAACGAAGACTCCTGAAGAGATGAGGAAGCATAATCTTGAATTCACCTATTCCCTGATCCTGGAAAAATGCTATAATCTTCCTTCGTTCTTTCATCGGTCCGTTATTCATTCATTGGATGATGAAGCAACCGGTCGTACCAGGTACTACAAGCTCAGACTGGATACAAGGTTTGTGGAAGTAATTCCGAAAAGACCATTACCTGAATTGAGCATTGCTACACTTCAGTCCGCAGGACATGAAAGCGAACAGATCCTGCCAATCCTGCTGGAGACCCTTCCGCTGGATATGTTCCGGTTTGAAGGATTTACTATTAATAATGTAACAGAAGTAACGGCGGAGTATGCAGTGGAGAAGATCAGGAACCTGCTGGTTTCACATAATACATTTGAATCTGAAACCTACTACCAGGATGTGGCCGATTCTCTCAAAACACTTGCGGGCAATGGAGATATAGAATTTGGCCTGCTTCCTGTTTTGAAAGTGAATGATAAATTGATCTTTGAAGATTCATTCTGTTCAAAAAGCAAATCGATCCTTGCCTCCCGTATGCGTGGAACGGAAGAATCAACTTATACAACGCTGGCAGATGGTTATTTCAAGAATCCCAAAGTTCTTTTTTACAGGGAAATCCCGGATGCTGAAGCTGAAAAGAAAGAATTCCTGAAATTTTTAAAACAGCAGGGCGTTGCGTCCTATGCATTGATCCCGGTATATTTCAATAATGCGCTGGCTGGCGTACTTGAAGTATATGCTTATAAAAAAGGAATGATGGATGAGGCATTACTTTCCCGGCTTGAACCTGCAATTCCTTTGCTGGCTCAATTATTAAAGAACAGTATTGATCAGTTCCAGGAGGGCATTGATAAGGTGATCAAGGAAAAATTTACTTCCATTCAGCCATCAGTCCAGTGGAAATTCAATGAAGTGGCATGGCATTACCTGCGTGATAACCAAAAAGGCGAACCTGAAACTATTGCTTTCAATGATGTACATGCCTTGTACGGCGCTATTGATATCCGTAATTCCACAGTAGAGAGGAATGCAGCTTTACATAAAGACCTGGAAACGCAGTTCAGTATCCTGATAGATGTATTAGAAAAGCTGAAAGCCAAATCGGGTTTTGGACTTATTGATGCTAAAATATTCCTGGCCAGGGACTGGCTGGAAAGGATCAGGAGTGATGATTTTGCCCAGGAAATGGAAGTGAATGACTGGCTTGAAAATGAACTGAGGCCGTTCCTTATTCATTTCAGGGAAGGAAATGAGGAATATGCTGCCATTATGGAAGAATACTTTGAGTCCATCAATGAAGAAAATGGAGTGGCACATGATAACAGGCGGCGCCTGGAGGTTTCCATGAACAAGGTTATTTCTTCAGTAAACCGTTACCTGGATAATATGAAGGGCGAGATCCAGCAGGCTTATCCGAGCTATTTTGAGAAATTCAGAACTGATGGGGTGGAGTATGATATATATATCGGTCAGTCCATCGCTCCTGAAAAACCCTACAATGAGATTTACCTGAAGAATCTGCGTTTATTGCAGATGACTTCCATGGCCGCAATAGCGCGTAATTCTCATGCATTACTGGCAGAATTAGACCAGCCGGTGCAGACAACCCAGTTGATCTTTATTCATTCCAATTCCATTAATATCAATTTCCGGAAAGATGAGAAACGCTTTGATGTGGAAGGGGCGTATAATATCAGGTACCATATTGTGAAGAAGCGTATTGATAAGGTTCACATAAGGGATAGCCAGGAAAGGCTTACCCAGCCCAATAAGATCGCACTGGTCTATTTCAATCAGAAAGAGGCAGACGAATATATCTCCTACATCAAATACCTGCAGGGAGAGAATATTCTACGGAATGATTTGGAATATCTTGATCTGGAAGAATTGCAGGGCGTTTCAGGATTGAGAGCGTTGAGAGTAGGAGTGAATGTGGAGTAAAGATCAGAGAGGAAGGTCCATTTTATTGCCAGAAGCAAAAAATATGCTGGAGAGGGGAAGAAATAAAAAGGGGGCCAGGATATAAATCCAGCCCCGGGCTTTTAAATCCAATATCCTATGAAAAACCAGTACAATGTTAGACAGGTTTGAGGCTTAAAAAAATACCATTTTTGGGGTAATTTTTAGGGATTCAGTCAGTTAGCCTAACTTCTTCAGGA
>CAMLGP010000134.1 GCA_946479535.1 uncultured Bacteroidota bacterium | reverse complement strand
GGTAGTTGCAAGCGGGATAAGTATGTTTTCGTTTGCACAGGTTAATCTGGGATTACAATCCACAACCCAGGCCGCAATCAACGCTACAGCAGCAACAGGTGCAATTACCAGTACTACCAATGCTACCACACAGGCAACAAAGGCAACAGTTAATTCTACTGTAACAAAAGTGGGAGATGTAAAATCGACCGCGATAGTTACAGGAAAACAAACGATTTCAACTGCAAAAGAAGCAGGTAGCAGTGTTAATGCAAATGCAGGGATCAACTCTTCTTCCAATGGAGAAGTAAACGGTCAGGGATCAGCATTATCCAGCAACAATTCCATTTCTGCCAATGAAGAAATGAATGGAGGCAGGTTGGTAAATAAAGCAGGTCAAACAACTTCGGCTACTGTGAACACAGCGAGAGAAGTGAAATCAACAGTTGTTTCCGAAGTCAGGTCTGGTGTAAATACAGCAAAGCAGACTACTACTGCCGCAAAACCTTCAATAGAAGCAAATGGTTCAGCAGAAACTAAGGTAGCAGGTTCAGTTAAATAGTTAGTTAATCTGAATTGCATTAAAGGGTACGAATGCGGTTTATTCCGCATTCGTACTTCTCAAATCTTTCCTCCCACAAATTTTTGATATGAAAAAGTTATCCTACGTGAGTATGGCTGGGCTTGCCTTGCTTTTAAGTACAAGTATTTATTCACAGGCCGATTCATCAAAAAATGTTACCCAGTTTAAGATCGAAGTTTTTTATAACAGTCATCTTAATTATTATGGCCGTACAGACAGCTTACAGAGTAGTGGCGTTTTTCCCCTAGTGGAATTATGGTTCTCTCCCAATTTTTATGTTAATGCAGCTCCGGTATTTGTAAATAATGCCTCGCAAAATTTTAAGTACTCCGGGTACCGTTTCAATGGTCCAAACAAGTGGGCGGGAAATTTCTATTTTGTAAAACCTTTTTACACTGAAAATAGTGAACTGGTACAATCAGCCTTAAAGGCCCAGGTGGCCGGTACTTTAACCTGGCAGAGTAAGGTCATCAATATTACCGGAGGTGGAGATGTGAAATTCTGTAATAGGACAGATTTTGGAGCAACGGCAGGAATTGACCATTTATTCCGGATGCAGTTGACAGATAAGATGGTATTGGTGGCTAACCCTTCGGCCTGTTTGAATGCAGGAACTCAACAATTCACCAATAGTTATTATAAAAAGAACAGGTTTCTCATTTTCCCGGGAACTGAGCAGATGGTTTCTGAAACAGTGAAACAATTCAATATACTTTCCTATGAATTCTCAATGCCACTGATCCTTGCAAAAAATAAATTCCAGATTTTACTGCTTCCTTCTTATGTAGTGCCTCAAAAACTCGCTGGACCGGCAAAAAGCCGGTGTTATATTACAGCAGGCGCACAGATTATCCTGTAAACGGGGACAAATCCTTTCTGGAAAAATCAGTTTTCAAACGGGCAGTATATAAATTTGCCGGATATATTATCCAGCAAGTCCACATGCCCTCCAAAAGCAGGAAAAAGAAATTTATCAGATGGGTTCTCAGTATTACTATCGCCGTTGTAGTGGTGGCGGCCGCGTGGATGGGTTATCGTTTCCTGGCATACGCAAAGGCTAAATCAACCCACTACGCTGAATTTGGTATCTCCATTCCCAATGAGTATACTATCCACGGGATCGATGTTTCCAAGTATCAAAATATTATTGCCTGGGAAGAAGTGAAGGAAATGCAGGTAGGCCGTATCAAACTGGGCTTTGCTTTTATAAAAGCAACGGAAGGCCTGGGTAATACTGACCCTCAATTTAAACGCAACTGGAGAAAATCCAGGAGTAATGATATTATTCGTGGGGCCTATCATTTTTTCATCGCAACAAAGGACGGGAAAATGCAGGCAGAACATTTTATAGATAAGGTGAGCCTGGAACCCGGTGATCTCCCTCCGGTTCTGGATGTGGAGCAGCGTTATGGAGCTTCAAGGGCATCATTACAAAGAGAAGTGAGAAGATGGCTGGAAACAGTGGAAGCATATTATCATGTGAAACCGATCATCTATACCAACGTTGATTTCTACAATCAAAATCTCGGCAACGCCTTTGATGAATATCCTTTATGGGTGGCACACTATTATCAACCGCAACAGCCGCGCATCAGTCGCGACTGGATTTTCTGGCAGCATAGTGACGAGGGTAACGTGAATGGCATAACCTATAAAGTTGACTTTAATGTGTTCAGTGGTGATTCAGTTGAATTCAGAAACCTTCTAATCCCGGGGGAAGCACAATAATAGATGGCTTACCTTTCCTCAAATTTCAATTAATGGGTGAGCAGGGCTGGGATCCGGAAGTAATTAAATATTTCTTAAAGATCCTTTCCACCATTTCTTATGGACTTTTATGGCTAATGAGCACTGTAACAGCAGGGGTCTATTTTGAATTGGGTTGGACAGGAGTAAGACCCCTTTATGCAGTGATACTGTTTTATGTAATTGCTGTAGCGGCCTTTATCCTGCTCTTACGCTACTATTACCGCCTTTGGAAGTAACTTCTAACTTCTTTTAACGTTTCAGTTAAAAATACCTGTGGCAAGGTTAAGCCAGTTTATCGGAAAATCTTATCTTGACATTTAGTAACGGACAAGCACTATTTATGGAATTAAAAAGAATCAGCAGAAGACTTGTTATAATTGGTACCCTTATAATCTGGGCTATAAAATTTATAATTCGTCCGCTGGGCCTTTTCGATGACCCCATCAGATTCTTTTTAAATATTGCTCCCAACCTCTTCGGATCCTTCCTGATTCCATTTGGGGCTTACTGGTTTTTTAGCGGAAGAAATTTTTTTATTGCCAGGGTATTTCGTATTCAATCAGCATATGATCTACGATTGGTTTGCCTGATGGGTCTGGGCATGCTGATAATTAATGAATACCTGCAATTGATCCCTATTTTTGGAAGAACCTTTGACGTGTATGATATTATCTTCTCTATGGTAGGATTATTAACTTCTTATTTTATTTTCTCTAAAGTGCAGCAACGCTATGCAGTTCAATCACCTCATGCAGAAGATCAGCTGCTGTGATCTGCAATGATCTTCCAGATCCCATTAATTTTCCTGAATAATAAGGTGAAATAACCGGAGATATCACCACCACTTCTTTTCAGCATCCATTTGCCTGTGACATGATAATATTGAGGTGGGAGTGATTTGACCAGAATAATATCAAATTTCAGTTTTCCCATTATAGCTGTATCCGGGTAATGCTTTTTATAATTAGCCAGCGTCTGGCTCCATCCATAAGTTATTCCACTTTGACCAATAAACATTAATGAATCATTTTTCCAATAGCCCCTCATGAATTCCTCCAGGTTTCCGTTGTTCCATTCAGCAGTCTGTTTATTCAGAATATTCCTGATAGCGGATTCATCAACACTTTGAGCATAGCAATGGGTTTCTCCCAATAATAGTATACAGACGATCCATTTCATCATGGAAATAATTTTCAGAAAGTTAGAGCAATAATAACTAATAGAAGAAGTGTCTAGTGATGACAATCGTCTGAATGTGCATGATTATGAACGCGACAAAACCGGTAATTCAGGAAATGCGCAGTTACAATAAGTGCAACTGCCGGTATGAGCAGCCAGGTCTCATAATGCACAAAGAACAGCTTCAGGACAAGCAGGGCCAGGCCCAGGCAAAACAAGCCAAAAGGGCGAAGACTATGGTGGTGGCGTTTGTAACCATGGTAAAAGGACCATGCCCCAAGTCCGAAGGCCAGAAGGACCATACCGGCCTCAAAAGCCAGATTGTGGATGATATTTACGCCAAATAAGGGAATGGTTGAGATAAACAGGGGGAGCACAGCACAATGAATTGCGCAGGCTACGGAGGCTGTAATGCCCAATGCGTCCCAATTTACCTTGGTTGTACTCATAAAGGAGAACAAAGATAGGAAAAAAGCAACATTGTTGCAAAAGATTGAGGAAGAAAAAACTTAAGGTGGTAACTTTGTGGTGTTAAAAATTGAATATGAAAAGAAAGACCATCTTCTATATCGGTTTTTTTGTGGTACTGACCCTGGTTTTTTACCTGGCAATAGCTAAATCCATCCGGAAAAATGATACCATTTCGGTTGTTCAGCCATTTGCTTTTTTGAACCAGGATGGCCAACGGGTAACGGATCAGGATTTGGAGGGAAAGGTGTATGTGGCAGAATTCTTTTTTACTACCTGCTCAGGTATTTGTCCCAAAATGAACAATAATATGCGAACAGTATATGACAGATTCAGGGATGAAAAGGATTTCCGGATCCTTTCTTATACCTGTGATCCGGAGCGAGATTCTGTGGCACAGTTGAAAAAATATTCGGATTCCCTAAAAGTAAATACAGCAAAATGGGTCTTCCTGACAGGAAGAAAAGACAGTTTATATACCCTTGCCCGCAATAGTTATACAATTGATGATCCCGCCAACAATGTGAACTCAATAGATGACCAGTTTATACACTCACAGTTATGGGCATTGGTGAATAAGAAAGGTGAAGTGAAGAAAATATATGATGGACTGAAGCCAAGTGAAGTTGAAGAAATGATGAAGCAGATTAAAAAATTGCTAAAGGAGTGATCATGGCGCGAGATACAAAAGACATTCTGAAAAAAAACAGGCTGAGTGTAACCGCCAGCCGTGAAAAAATATTGAACCTGTTCCTTGATCAGACAGGAGCACTCGCTCATGGTGATATAGAAAAAAGAGCAGGTGAAAAGTTTGACAGGGTTACCATTTACCGAACGCTACAGGCCTTCGTTGAAAAAGGCATCATACATACCATTCCTACGGCCGATAATTCCATTCTGTACGCTCTCTGTAAAAATGATTGTGAAGAAGGACATCATCATGATCATCATGTTCACTTTGTTTGTAAACAATGCCAAAATACTTATTGCCTGGATAATGTGGTTACTCCCGATATAAAACTCCCGGCAGGATACTCTGCAAAGCAGATTGAAGTAGTAGTGGAAGGAATCTGCAAGCAATGTTCAATTTGAAAATTTGTTTCAATCAGGGCTAAAAAACAAGCCCCCATGTAGACACATGGGGACTTAGGTTAAGGCTCTGATTAGTAGCTATGTTTCGGATACCGTTCAGCGGGCAACAGTATCGCTGATATGATTAAATTTTTTGATGAACCAAAAGTAATATTCCCGTACGACATTTCCGAATTTACCCAGTACCACTTTTGGAGTATTTTATGCTAAATTTTGCAGTCCGTCAAGCTCCGCCTTTACAAAACGCATAAGACCACTAATATGGGATGGAGAAAAGTCAAATTCCAGCCCGGCCGCCTTAAACAATTCGGGTAAAGTTTGGGTTCCCCCCAGGTCCAGGGCTGTTATGTAATTATTAAGCGCTTTATCCGGATTCTGTTTGTATTGCTGCCATAAGCCAATGGCTCCCAATTGGGCAATCCCGTATTCAATGTAATAGAAAGGCACTTCAAAGAGATGTAGCTGCCTTTGCCAGCCAAATTCCCGGTATTTCTCCAACCCGGATATGTCCAGTACAGGGGAGGTAAATTCATTCAGGATCTGCAACCATGCTTTCTTTCTTTCTTCGATTGTATGAGTGGGATGTTCATACACCCAGTGCTGGAATTTATCAATGGTGGCAATCCATGGAAAAATTGTAATAACTCTTTCCAGTTGCTGCTCTTTCGCGCGGATCAGTTCTTCTTTATTATCAAAGAATACATGCCAGTGATCCATGGTGAAAAGCTCCATGCTCATGCTTGCCACTTCTGCTATCTCCATGGGATATTCCTTGAATCCGTTTAATTCCAGATCATGAGACAGGAATGAATGAATGGCATGACCACCTTCATGGACCATAGTAGTTACGTCATCCAGTTGTCCTGCCGCATTCATAAAAATGAACGGGGCGCCACTTTCCGCCAATGGACAATTATAACCGCCTGGCGCCTTTCCTTTGCGACTGTCCAGGTCAAGATGACCCATACTTTTCATTTTGCGCAGGCAATCTGCAAAAAAGGGACTAAGCTCATTGAAAACCCTGATGGTTTTATCTACCAGTTCTGCTCCCGTTTTGAAAGGATGCAATGGTTCCACTCCTTCTGGTTCGGCATCAATATCCCATGGACGTAAAGTATCCAGTCCCAGTTTTTTCTTTTTGATCTCATATAGCTGATTGACCAGTGGCATTACATGTAGTTTTACTGCTTCATGGAACTGGTAACAGTCTTCCTTTTTATAATCAAAGCGGCCAAGTTCTGCAAAACGGAAATCACGGTAGTTTGGAAACCCTGCATTCAATGCAACCTGGTTTCGTTTGCTGAGCAGACCGCTATAGAGATCATTTAATTCATCTTTATCCTGCAATCTGCGCTCGTTTATTTTACGATAAACTTCTTCTCTCAATTTTCTATCAGGGTCTTCCAGGAATTTGGCTGCCTGCTGCAGTGTATATTCCTGTCCTTTGACCTCAACAGTCATTTTACCGGAGATCACTCCAAATTTCTGAGCCTCCACACCTAACTCAGCCTGGAGCTGAATATTGGATTCTCTAAATAGATCAATATTCTTTTTTACAGTTCGGAGATAGGTGAAATATTTTTTCTGATCCAATTCTTTTGTAAAGGGGGATTCAATGAGTTTGCGATTCAGCAAATCCGCATAGGGCTGGATCCTGGGTTGAATATTCATCATAAAGAAGGTGAAGGACTGCTCCAATTCTTTATTTTCCGTATCGCAGGTCATTTTGATCTGGCGCCAGCAGGCATCCTCACTAATAACGGCTTCAAGCTCACTCATATCTTTCAGCCACTGGGCAAGTGCTTTTGGGGAATCAACCGGACGTTCCGCCAGTTCTTTAAAATAAGGTTCGAGTGTTTCCCAATCTTTCACAACAAAATTTTCAGGCAGGAAATGCCTTTCTAATTTATGAATATCCGCTGTATGGGTCATAGTAGTCTGTTTAAATAAAAAAGCTATCAATGGATAGCTATTAGATAAACGCGGAATTCCACTTATGGTTCAAATGGCAATCCTGTTCAATGGCCAATAGCTATTATGATAGCCTGCTGTTTATTTCTTTTTCTTAGGGGGGGCTGATTTTTTGGCAGCCTTGGGAGCTTCTTTCTTTTCTGATTTCTTTTCTTTGGTTACTGCTTTCTTCTTTGGCTTTTCTTCTTT
>CAMLGP010000133.1 GCA_946479535.1 uncultured Bacteroidota bacterium | reverse complement strand
GGAACTAGGAGAATTGGGAAATTTTGGAATTGGAAAATTTCGAAATTTATGAGGCACACTCCTAATGTGTTACATTTAGGATTAGTTCTTTGCAATTTCGAAATTTCCCAGTTTCAAAATTTCGAATTCTACGTTACACATTCTTTTTCATCTTCTTATCAATTGAATCACTGAGTGAATTGAAAATATCACTCACTGATCCTTCTCCTTTGATATTTTGAAATTTCCTGGCCTTTTTATAATGATCACCCACAGCAGAAGTTTCAGTCATATAAACATTGAACCGTTTCCTGATCACCTCTTCATCAGAATCATCTGAACGGCCGCTGGTCTTGCCACGGTTAAGAAGCCGCTTTACCAGTTCTTCCTCACCTACTTCAAGTGCCAATACTGCCGCGATCTCTGTTTTTTTCAGTTCTAATAATTTATCCAGGGCAACCGCCTGGGCTGCGGTTCTGGGAAATCCATCAAATAGAAACCCTTTAGCTTCTTTATGATGCTCAAAGAAGGAATCCACCATGCCTATCACCACTTCATCAGGCACTAGCTGGCCCTTATCTATAAACGCCTTAGCCTCAAGGCCAAGAGGCGTTTTATTGGTTATTTCTTCCCGCAGGAGGTTACCGGTAGACAAATGGACCAGGTCATATTTCTCTACCAGCTTTTCGGATTGAGTGCCTTTTCCGCTTCCGGGCGGGCCAAACAGGATCAAATTGAACATAATGGCGAATACACGTTGGGTGAAAAACAAATATAATGTACGGCGCGTAATTTTGACTCAATTTCATGTCCAGTTACCGGCTCATTTTCAGACCACATGGAAATAATAGAAAATGTTAAGAAATGAGGATTGACGGGCGGGCGACAATCCAGCCGAACCTGCTGGTCGTAAATTTGTTATAACAATACAGACTCATGCAAAAAATCAGACTCATATTAGTGTGCCTTTTGGCAGCAGCGCTACAGCAGTGCAGCTATTCACAATCAAGTAATACAAAAAACAACCCTGAAAAAATGGACAGCTCTGAAAACAAACAAGGCCTTTCCAAAGATGGGAACCCTGTTTATTCTACTTCTGATACCTCCAAGGTCAATCTTTCCGAAAGCGAATGGAAAAAGATATTGCCGGAAGAAGTGTATTATATAGCCAGGCAAAAAGGTACTGAAGCGCCCTGGACCAGTAAATATGAGAAATCATTTGAAACCGGAACCTACTATTGCGCAGTCTGTGGTAATGCATTATTTAAAAGCGATACCAAGTTTGAAAGCGGTTGCGGATGGCCCAGTTTCTATGAACCGATTAGCAAAGGCAGCATTATTTATTTGCCTGATAACAGCCATGGTATGGTAAGGACTGAGGTTCAGTGCGGCCGCTGTAAATCACACCTGGGTCACGTATTTGACGATGGTCCACCTCCAACACATCTCCGTTATTGTATCAATGGAGTAGTACTTGATTTTCAGAAAGCAAAAGAGGCAGAAAAGAAATATTCTGAAAAGAAATAGATTATGATTTTGGAATCTCGAAATTGGGAAATTGAAATTTCAAAATTTCCCAATTCAAAATTTCAAAATACCATTAAGAGACCTTATTTCTACCGGATAACCCAGTATTTTTGCAGTCTTAATGCTGGTTCATGAAACTGTCTCACTTATCCGAAACATTGATTGGTTCTGAAATCGTAAAACTGGGTGGAGAAATCAAAGAAAAGATCCGCCAGGGAGAACGTATTTACAATTTCACTGTAGGCGATTTTGATCCTGCCATTTTTCCCATACCCAAAGAGCTGGAAGATGCCATTGTAGATGCCTATCGTAAGCATTTTACCAATTATCCGGCAGCAGAAGGAAACCTGGACCTCAGGGAAGCAGTATTATCTTTTACAAAAGAAACAGAAGGGCTTGATTATGGACTCTCTGAGGTGCTTGTGGCCTCCGGTGGCCGTCCTTTAATCTATGCAACATTTCGCGCCATTTGTGATAAAGGAGACAAGATCATTTATGCTGTTCCCAGCTGGAACAATAATCACTATACTCATTTTGTTGGCGGCGAGCATATAGTTGTGGAAGCCAGCGCAGCAAATAATTTCATGCCTTCTGCAGAGGATATTCGTCCTTTTATAAAGGATGCCACCCTGATCGCTCTATGCTCACCGCAAAATCCCACAGGTACCACTTTTAAAAAAGAAGTGCTTGAAGCTATATGTGATCTGGTACTGGAAGAAAATAAAAGAAGAGGCGCCAATGCAAAGAAACTATATGTGATGTATGACCAGATGTACTGGCATCTGACCTACGGTACCATTCAGCATTACAATCCTGTTTCTTTGAGACCTGAAATGCGGGACTATACCATTTTCATTGATGCAGTCAGCAAAGTGTTTGCTGCCACCGGCATTCGTGTTGGCTGGAGCTTTGGACCTTCAGTTATTATCAATAAGATGAAAGCCATTCTCACGCATCTGGGAGCATGGGCGCCAATGGCTGAACAAAAAGCAGTTGCGCAATTCCTGGGCAATCGTACGGCCATCAAAACTTATCTTTCTCATTTTAAGAATGAAGTTGAAGAAAGACTGCATCGTATTTATGATGGATTTATGGCACTTAAAAAAGAAGGATTGCCAGTTGATGCCATTACTCCCGAAGCAGCTATTTATCTTACTATTAAAATTGACCTCGCTGGAAAGAAAACTGCAGAAGGTAAATTGTTAGAAAATCAGAATGATGTTACAGACTATATACTCAACGAAGCTAAACTGGCTGTTGTTCCTTTTTATGCATTCGGCGCCAGCCGGGATTCTGCCTGGTACAGACTAAGCGTTGGTACCTGTAAAAAAGAAGAGATCAGTGAAATGATTGACATGCTGGGAAAGGCACTGCGCAAAACAGCTTAATTAATATTGGAATTGCAATTTTTTAATTACCTCCCTCAAAAGTATAATTTCCACTTGCAGTGTAACCTGAAGTAGTGCTGCCTTTTTATTATCCACAATTAAATTCGCTGGCATAGTATTTTGATTTGTTCACCTGTAATACACCGGTAATTACTGGTGATTCGTAAACAAATCAACGTAATATGAAACTGAAAAATTGGTTATTTATCTCCGGAGCTTTATTTATAATTGGTTCTTGTGGAGAAAGTTCTACAAATCCTGGCGACAGAGATTCAACCTCTACCAGCAATACAACTACAACCACAGACAATAGTAGTGTTTCAAATTCCGGTGCAACTAATGTAGATGTAATACCGGCAGCAAAAACAAATTTTGAAAGCAAATATCCCAATGCATCAAATGTGACCTGGACCTATTATGAACCATATTCAGATATCGACTGGGCATGGGCAGGTTGGCCTACATTAGATACAAAAGACTATACCGTTCGTTATAATATGGATGGTTCAGATTATTATACCTGGTATGATCAGGATGGTAACTGGGTTGGTACTACATCGGTAGTTACTAATTATGCAACTCTTCCTGCACCTGTTAATAATGCCATTAAAAGAGAATTTAAGGATTACAATATCACTTCAGTAAATAAGGAAAACGATAAGAACAGAGAAGCGTATGAAGTAAAACTGGAAAAAGGCAATGATAAAATGACGGAAATGATAACATCAGATGGAACAGTATTCAAGAAGAAAGGAACATTGGATGGAGAAAAAGTAAAAGAAAAAGTGGACGTTAAATAAGAATTGCAATGTCAGCAAAAAGCCGTCCCCACAGTATTGTTGGGACGGCTTTTTTATGTTTAAACTTAAGTTCGATTAATTCTTGTTGATCAGGAAACGGAAAGGTTTTAATTCTGAATAGCGGATAGCTTTCAAAATCCTTCCTGGTTTGGAAGTGATCCGGGTACGGTTTACCAGTTCATGTGCAACACAGAATTGCGCATCTGATTCGGCCGTCCTTAGTATATCATTGAGGCATTCTACTTCATGATCGAGAGCCCTTTGACTCATGAATTCATTTTTCAGCAAAACCAGCAGATCACGGGTGGGCATTTTCATCGCCTTATTTTTTAATATCCTGACATCCCTTTATGGCTTGGGCAACCACAATTACTGCCCTTGCCTGTACCGGAATAATAGTTGCGGTGACAAGATGAAACGAACAACATTCCTGCCAGCAAAAGCAACCAGGTAATTTTAGTTGAGTTCTTCATAATTTGATTTGTTATTATAGGGTCGAATTTTACTGTGGTCGATCCTAAATTTAAAACTATTTTACGGGGAAATTAGTATCCAACCCCTTGAAAATGATAAAAATTAACAGGAATCATGTTTACCGGGAAAAAACCCAATGGTAATCCTCGCATACTGGTTGCGCCCCTGGATTGGGGGTTGGGACATGCTACCCGTTGTATTCCTGTTATTTATGAATTAATAGCCCAAAATGTGGAGGTTTGGCTGGCCGGGGAAGGCTCCCAGGAAACCCTTTTACGTAAGGAATTTCCTTCTCTGCCCTTTGTAAGCCTTACGGGGTACCGGGTAAAATATGGCCGGTCTGCAACTGGCCTTATCAGAAACCTTATTTTTCAATGGCCTGCCCTTTCCAGGTCAATCCGCAGAGAACACAGATGGCTGGAACAAATGATAAATGAAAATCATTTTGATGCTGTTATCTCCGATAATCGTTTTGGATTATACCATTCTTCAGTCCCCTGTATTTTTATTACGCACCAGCTTTTCATTAAAAGCCCTTTGGGCAAATGGACTGAATCATTGTTGCAACGATACAACTATCGTTTCATCAATCATTTTACGGCCTGCTGGGTTCCTGACAATGAAAAAGGGAATGATCTTGCTGGTGATCTGTCTCATCCCAAAAATCTGCCCGCCATTCCGGTTTCCTATACAGGAATTTTATCAAGGTTAAAGCAATCTGATCTACCGGTAAAAAAAGGCCATTTATTTATTTCATTATCTGGACCTGAACCTCAACGGAGTCTGCTGGAAGATAAACTGGTAAATCAACTCAGTCATTATAATGGAACGGCCGTTTTGGTACGCGGGCTTCCTGATGGCAGCAGGCTCATTCCTTCAACCAATGATATCCATTTTTATAATCACCTGTCAACAGACCAATATGAGCTGGAAATGGCAAAAGCGGACTATGTAATTAGCAGAAGTGGCTATTCAACTGTTATGGACCTGGCCATTATGAGAAAGAAATCAATACTTATTGCAACACCCGGGCAAACCGAGCAGGAATATCTTTCCCGCTATCTGGAAGAAAGAAAAATAGCGCTCTGTTTAGCTCAGGATGAATTTAAACTGGAAGAGGCATTGAAAAAGGCAGCAGAGTTTTCTTATTCCAAAATGGAAAACACGGGAAACAGTCTTTCGGCTACTATTGCCAGGTTTCTATCCACACTTAAAGCTGGTTAGATTTGGGATAATCAAAAAACCAGAATTCCTTCTCTGCTTCTCTGAAATCCTTCCATTTCTTCAATTTCATTTTTACAGCGAATATGCTGCAGGTAGGCATATCATCCACCCGCACATCAGATAACTGGTTTGCAAAAGTGGTAATGCCTTCATTATGGGAGAAAACTGCAATTGTAGAATAGTCGTCATCCGTTTGAGAAATAACATCAAAAAAAGCTTCAATATCTGCCAGGTAGAGTTTATCGAAAAAAATGATACTCTCTTTATCGGTTTTATACTGAATGGCAAATAGCTCAGCTGTTTTCTTTGCTCTTTTGGCTGGGCTGGAAATAAATGCATCGATCTTGATTTTCTTGTCCAGCAGTCTATGCGCCATTACCGGTGCATCCCGTTTTCCTCTGTCATTGAGTGGGCGATCAAAATCCTTTAGTGAAGCATCAGCCCAATCGCTTTTTGCATGACGAATTAACAGAAGTGATTTCAATGGTCAGATTTTTAAATGTGTTTTTAATATCCTCTCACATTCTTTCCTTCCATATAATTGATAAAGGCCTTGTTCACTACCCTGTTTCCTCCGGGCGTTGGATAATCACCTGAAAAATACCAGTCGCCCAGGTTATTGGGGCAGGCCTTATGAAGATCCTCGATACTCTGGAATATGACGTCAACTGGTATATCAACTTCCGGAGGTGTGATCAGTTGTGCGATCTTTTTAGCTATTTCCTCAGCTGTAAATTGTTTATACAATTGCTTTACCACGTTCTCTGTGTGCAATTGATTATTGCGTTGTAATTCCTTGCATTTGTTATGAAGATCTTTCAGGCAATCCATTTTACCTCTTTCTTTCATCAATTCAACTGCGGCATTAAATGCTATAAAATCACCCATCTTGCTCATATCAATACCATAGCAATCAGGATATCTTATTTGCGGAGAGGAAGAAACAATAACAATACGTTTAGGTTTGAGCCGGGCCAGCATCCGGATAATACTCTCCTTAAGGGTAGTGCCTCTCACAATGGAGTCATCAATCACAACCAGGGTATCCTGCTTCGGTCTTACAGTACCATACGTAACATCATATACGTGCTGCACCATTTCATTACGGCCGGCATCCTCGGTAATAAACGTGCGCATTTTCACGTCTTTGATCGCTATCTTTTCAATCCGGATGCGCCGGTTGATCATTTCGCTCAACTTCTCTTCATCAAAATCCTTACCCCAGCTCATGATCCTTTCAATCTTTGTCCTGCTGAGATAATCTTCCATTCCCTTCAGCATTCCGTAAAATGCAACTTCAGCTGTGTTAGGTATAAAGGAGAAAATGGTATTCTTCAGATCATGGTCAATTGACTGCAAAACCTGTTCGCTCAGATTATAGCCGAGCGCATTGCGTTCCCGGTAGATCTTCTCATCACTACCGCGTGAGAAATAGATCCGTTCAAAACTGCAGGCCTTTCTTTCCTTAGGAGGCAAAACCTGGGCTATTTCAATTTCTCCCAGATCATCTACAATCAATGCCTGTCCGGGCATTAATTCCTTTACCTCATTTTCGCCCACATTGAATGTAGTGCGTATGGCGGCTCTTTCAGAAGCAGCAACTACCACTTCATCATTATAATAATAATAGGAAGGCCGGATGCCATGAGCATCGCGGAACACAAAACCGATTCCGTTACCGGTGAATCCACCCACATGAAAACCTCCATCAAATAATGGCAGTGCTTTCTTCAATATTTTTTTAATATCCAGCTTGCCGGGAGAAGCTTCATCTTCTTTGCACAGGAACTGATGCATTACTTCTATCATTGCTGCCAGATCACTGAA
>CAMLGP010000132.1 GCA_946479535.1 uncultured Bacteroidota bacterium | reverse complement strand
AGGTTATTGTCGGAAAACACAGACCAGAACCTCAATAATGAACAGGTGGAATTTGCAAGGGTAATTCAAAGTTCTGGCAATGGATTGTTGCAGTTGATTGATGAGATACTTGACCTGTCCAAAATTGAATCAGGTAAAATGCAGCTGGATTATGAGATGATATCCGTCAATGATATTGCCAGTGACATGAATGCGTTATTTGCTCCTATGGCCAGGGAAAAGAATGTAGAATTCAATATTCACATAGATCCTGCACTTCAGGGTCAGATTGAGACAGACAAGATGAGGCTGGAGCAAATCCTGAAAAATCTTATCTCCAATTCATTGAAGTTTACCAATAAGGGTTTCATTAACCTTTCAGCCTATCCAAACAAAGAAGAAAAGGACATGGTGGATTTTTCGGTAAAAGATAGTGGCATTGGTATTCCTGCAGAAAAACAGGAATTGATATTTGAGGCATTTCAGCAGGCAGATGGATCTACAAGACGGAAATATGGTGGTACAGGACTGGGATTATCCATCAGTCGCCAGTTAAGCCGTTTACTCGGTGGAGATATCCGGTTAATCAGCCAGGCAGGTGAGGGTAGTGAGTTCATAGTAACTATTCCCAATTCTCAACAGATCATTCCCAATATTAAAGAAACCAGGCCGGCAGATATTATTTCACCTATAACTGAATTAAAATCAAATGGCATAGACCCTATCGGGCATACAGATCCCTATACTTCTGTGGTGATACCGGAACAGGTTCCTGATGACCGTAATGAAATTGAAACCGGAGACAGGCTGATCCTGATCATTGAAGATGATACTGTTTTTGCAAAAACACTGCTTGACTTTACCCGGAAAAAAGGATATAAGGGTCTGGTTGCTGTACGTGGAGACGATGGGATCAACATGGCAAGGCATTACCTGCCCATGGGCATATTACTGGACATTCAATTGCCTGTCAAAAGCGGTTGGGATGTATTGGATGAGATCAAGAAAGATCCGTTGACCCGGCATATTCCCGTTCATATTGTGTCTTCTTTTGAAATGAAAAAAGAAAGCCTTATCCGGGGGGCGGTGGATTTTTTACACAAGCCTGTTGCCTATGACAGGATGGATGAAGTGTTTAAGAAGATCGAAAGCGTTGTAAAGAATGATTCCAAAAAAGTGTTGATCGTAGAAGATAATACCAAACATGCCAAAGCGCTTTCCTATTTTCTTTCCACTCACAATATCAATTCTGTGATCTCCGGAAATATAAAAGACAGTGTGAACTCATTGGAGCAGCATGAAGTAGATTGTGTGATCCTTGACATGGGCATCCCTGATATGAAGGTCTATGAGACACTTGATACAGTTAAAAAGAATGCAGGGCTTGAAAGCACCCCTGTTCTGATATTTACTGGTAAAAGCCTTTCAAGGACAGATGAGATAAAACTGAAGCAGTATGCAGACTCAATTGTTCTCAAAACAGCCCATTCTTATCAGCGTATCCTTGATGAGGTTTCTCTCTTCCTTCATCTGGTAGAGGAAAACACCAGGTCCCAAAAGAAATCTTCAGGTCCGGTACGCGGAGCAGGGTCTTTATCAGAAGTATTGTCCAATAAAAAAGTATTGCTGGCAGATGATGATGTCCGGAATATTTTCTCGTTAACCAAAACATTGGAAAAGCACCGCATGGAAGTTGTTTCTGCCATTGATGGGAAAGAGGCTTTGCAGGTGCTGGAAAACAATCCTGATACAGATATCGTGCTTATGGATATCATGATGCCGGAAATGGATGGTTTTGAAGCCATCGCACGTATCAGGCAAAACCCCCTCTATCGAAATCTTCCCATCATTGCTGTTACAGCCAAGGCAATGGCCGGGGACCGTGAGAAATGTATCAGGGCCGGTGCTTCGGATTATATTTCCAAACCCGTAGATATTGATCAGCTAGTATCCCTGCTAAGGATCTGGCTGTATGAAAAATAATACTAAAACTAACAGGCACACATGAATAAGGTTTTGATCATAGATGATGACAACAAAAATATCTATGCACTAACTGCAACGTTGAAATCAAGAGAATTCCTAACGGTATCAGCCCTGAGCGCCAGAGATGGAATTGCATTACTGGAAAAAGACCCTGCCATAGCAGTGGTTTTGATGGATATGATGATGCCGGACATGGACGGATATGAGGCCATTCGTGAGATCAAAGGCGATAATAAATACAGACACCTGGCGGTTATTGCCGTTACTGCACAGGCCATGAATGGCGACAGGGAGAAATGCCTGGCTGCCGGGGCGGATCATTATATACCCAAGCCAATTGATGTTGATCAATTGCTGCTGATCCTTAGTAAATATGTAATAAACTGAAAGTGGAATCAAATCTTATTATATCTGACGAGGAAATTGACACACTGGTGGATGATATGCTGGAGATATACGGATATGATTTCACAGAATATTCCAAAGCATCTTTGCGCAGAAGGATACAGCGTATTGTGATTAATGATAAGCTGACAAGTTTTGCTGAATTTCGCTACAGGTTGAAGAATAGTGATGCCTATTTCAGCCATATCGTTGAGGAGATCAGTGTAAACGTAACAGAGATGTTACGTGATCCCGGATTTTACAGGGCCATAGTAGAAAAGGTTATTCCAGTGCTCACGAGTTATCCCTTCATAAGGATCTGGCATGCAGGATGTGCAACAGGGGAGGAGGTATATTCAATGGCCATTCTCTTAAAAGAAGCAGGGCTACTGCATAAATCCCTTATTTATGGAACGGATATCAATCCGGCTGCTTTGGAAAAAGCAAGGCAGGGGATATTCCCCATAAGCCAGCTTCAACAATATTCCCGCAATTATATTGCTGCCGGCGGGAAATCTGATTTTTCAGATTATTATACTTCCAATTATCAGCTGGTGAAATTTGATGAAAGCCTTGCTAAAAAAATGGTCTTTTCCACCCATAACCTTGTTACAGATTCTTCTTTCAATTCTTTCCAGTTGATTTTTTGCCGGAATGTAATGATCTATTTCAATAAGCAATTACAGGACCGGGTTCTTCAGCTATTTGATAGCAGCCTGGAACATTTTGGCTTTCTTGCATTGGGTACCAAGGAAACTATCCGTTTTGCACCCATTGCCTCAAACTATACTCAATTAGGGAAAGAAAAGATCTGGAGGAAGAAATCATGACGCAGAAGCGGAGAATAATTTTAATTGGGGGATCAGCCGGAAGCCTGCAGGCAATATTTAAATTGTTTAAAGGCATGGAGAGTAAAAACCCGGTTCCTGTTATCATTGTTATTCATCGCAGCCAGGCCTCAGAGCAGGGCCTGGAGGAAATTATCACAGCTAAAACGGGTATACCTGCCAGGGAAATTGAGGAAAAGGATGTTCCGGATCATGGCTGGATATACGTATGTCCGCCTGATTATCACCTCCTGTTTGAGAAGGATGGAAGTTTTACTCTGGATTATTCAGAAAAAGTAAACTTTTGCCGTCCCAGCATTGATGTCAGTTTTCAATCAGCAGCCGATGTATTTGGAAGTTCACTCGTGTGTATTTTATTGTCCGGCGCAAATTCAGACGGTGCAGAAGGATTGGCTTATGTAAAGGAAAAGAAGGGAATTGCAATTGTACAGGAACCAACTGATGCGGAAGTGCCCTATATGCCTCTTCAGGCCATCCATAAGAATATTGCCGACCATATTTTTAATACCTCTGAAATAAGGAATTTCCTCGAAGAATTACAATAAGTGGAGTTGGAATATGGCTGATTACTGGGGAACGCTATTTCCTTTAAGCGCCTCCAGAACCAGCGTTTCCAGTTGAGCTATGTCAAATGGTTTTGCAAGGTGGTATTCAGCCCCGGCCTGGCGACTGAGGGTTTCCACATTAAAATTGGCGCTGAAAAATATTACAGGGATATGTCTGGTTTCCTGCGTTTCCTTGATAATCCTCGTGGCTGCAATACCTCCGGATTGCGGTATACTGTTATCCATCAGGATAACATGGGCTCCTGCATCAATGATCTTTTGAGCCACATCATCACAATTATTTGCCGTTACAACCCTGAAGCCCTTGGATTCTAGAATAATCGCACATATCTGCAAGATCTCCGCATCGTCATCAAAAATGATAATAGTATTCTTCATTCAACGCTGTATGTATAGACAGGCTGAAGATAAGTACAAAAATCAATCCTAATTTAATAGATTGGGATAATTTAGTGATGTTAAATGCTGCTTCCGGGGGTCTTCAGTAATTTGCCTAACAATGCCCCAATAGCCAGTAAACTATGGCAAAAACAGCTATAAATCCAAGGCAGCCTCCTCCCCATTTATACCCTGCATAGCCTGCAATTAATGTTCTGAGCCAATTCCGCATGATTTTATATTTATTAATTATTAACTACTTTTTATAGCTCCCCCTACAGCTCTCATTTCCACATTCGTCAGTAACAAGAAGTGAGCCATCTGCTGCCTGGAAAGGCCAGCCGGACTGCCATAAACTTCACTTTTTCTTCATTGGCGTCAGCCATTCAAAGGTTGGTTGGGGAGTAATAGCGGAAAAGATTTATCAATGATGTTTAAAATACTGGATTTCTCTTTCATGTTTTTTGGCGGCCGCCATTGATGAAAAAGTTCCCAAGTTTTTGCGCTTGCCAGTTTTGGGATCTTTCTTTCTGGAATAGATCCTGTACCCTGATTTTAATTTACGTATCATAATTATCGTTTTATGATACAAAGGCAAGAGCTGTGCCACTGTGGTGTAAAAGGATACATAAGCTTTACCAACGGGTTTTCGGTCTCTTTTTCTAAAAGCCTGCATTCATTCCTGCGCCTGCGTAGCTCTCTAACACCTAAAAATTCTTTGTTTCCTTACTCTTTTGTGTTAATGATTAACAAGTTTAAGGGCTCCTTCACTATAGCGTTTCCCTGTATCCGGATATTTACTCAGCAGTTCTTCAATCTTCTTTAATTCAGCTTCAGTCAATTGCATATCCACTGCTGCTGCATTTTCAGCCAGGTATTTACGCTGCTTTGTACCCGGTATTGGTATAATATCCTCACCCTGGGCCAATACCCATGCAAGTGCCAATTGAGAGGGCGTGCAATTTTTTTCTTTAGCCAGATCCGCAAATTCACTGACAAGCTTTGTATTGTTTTGCCAGTATTCTTCTTTAAACCGCGGTATTACCCGTCTGTAATCATCCTTTTCCAGCTGATTGGCATCTTTTACTGTTGCAGTAACCAGGCCTCTGGCCAGCGGACTATAAGCAACCAGTGATATGCCGAGTTCACGAATGGTGTTCAGTATCTCACCTTCAACATCGCGGGTCAGCAGGGAATATTCACTCTGTAATGCAGCAATGGAATGAACCCCGTGTGCTTTCCGGATTGAACTGGCAGATGCTTCTGACAATCCAAGGTAACGGATCTTGCCTTCCTTAACCAGCTCAGCCATGGCACCTACTGTTTCTTCAATGGGAATTTTTAGATCAACGCGGTGTGCATAATAAAGATCAATGGTTTCAATACCTAAACGCTTTAAGCTCTTTTCAACAGCCGCTTTGATATAGGCCGGCGATGCGTCTATATAAGTGGCACCCGTACCGGGCAAACTTTTGTCTTCCGGCTCTGCCTGCCGAAACCCGAATTTGGTGGCAATGAAAACTTTTTTTCGATTGGGCACAAGCACCTTTGATATCAGTTCCTCATTATGCCCAAAGCCATACATATCAGCTGTGTCCCAGAAATTTATTCCCAATTCCAGTGCTTTATTCAGGGTTGCAATAGATTCCTCATCATTCCGCTGGCCATAGGCAAAGCTCATGCCCATGCAGCCAAGGCCAATGGCAGATAAGTTTTCGCCCGTGGTTCCAAGATTCCTGTATTTCATAATTTGATGTTTTAACTTTCCCAAAAATAATTAACCCTCCTGTAGAAACAAGAGGGTTAATTTAATAGCAATGTAAATACAATGCTACTTTACTTTAGCCGTCCAATCAGGATCATTGGTATTACATTTAATAAGATGATTCAGAGCCGGGGCGCAAGGAGGTATATTCAGATAACGTTTGACAAATCTCGTGAACCAAAAATTGTATTATAAAACAATTTTAGGAATTAATGATTAATCTATTAGGTTCGTAGGCAATAACTCTTAAATATAGAGAGATTGCAGGCTGAATTATCAGTCCCTGAATGCAAATTTGATCACTAATTACAATTCTTATTGAGCCATCTCGCCGGAATGACTGCTTACAAAGCAGTACAATCATAAATAGCTCAGCCACCATTGCTGATGCGTTCTCTTATACCTGTCATACCACTTGCAAAGGAAATAAAGCATCATCACTATGGAAGCCCAGACAAGGTAAACAACACCCAGGGAAAACCCGTAACCTTTAAGTTTCGGCTCAAACTCAATCCAGGCGGTCAATACCATATCACCTGGCGTATGTCCGCAGAAATAAGTGGCAAATAAGGCGATGATATGGATGATATATAAGTGGATCAAATAGTAAAACATTGGCACGCGACCAATCACCTTTATTCTTTCCGACAGCCAGGAGCGGCTGTTTTCTGTCAATGAAAGAAAAACAAGAGCGGGCCCAAGCGTCATCAGCAGATATAATAGTGATGGTGGATATTTTGAAACGTTCAGGAAGGAAAGAAAGGTAAATACAGCTGATTTTTGAGTACTCCAGTGAAAAGAATCTCCATATTGATTAATGTAGCGAATGATAATGAACAGGGCAATTGCAGATAAACCATAAATCATCAGCCACTTTTTTCTTTTTGCTGCCGGAAATGCTTTGTTATACAATGTACCCACACAATAACCCAGAGACATTACACCCATCCACGGGATCATGGGATAACCTACAAACAGCGTAAAATGCCCTTTGAAATAAATATTCTGTTGATGAAGCAGTGACCAGCCTATAGCATCAACACCCTCTCCTGGTACCCGGATCGGGTCAAGCAGATTATGTCCAAATATCATTACCAGGCTAATGACCAGTATAACAGGTATCGGCAAATAAATAAGCGCCGCAAGAAATACCATGCTTATCCCCAGGGCCCAGATCACTATAAAATCAACTACAGGAAAAGTAACATTGAAATACCATGCGAAATTGATGACTGTCATTTCCAGGATGATCAGCCATAATCCCCGGGTGAACAGAAATTTTGCAAGTGCATGCTTCCCTTTTCTCACTCCAACCAGGTAAGCGGAGGTTCCCGAGAGGAACATAAATATCGGTGCGCAGAA